>JBOIEG010000623.1:0-3197 GCA_050740915.1 Gammaproteobacteria bacterium
GTCGATTGCCTTGATGACCACCCGAACCTCGATTTTGGCGCTCAACACGTACGTTATGGCTTTGGTGTTCAACCTAAGTCCGACAGGCTCCTAGGCGGACCTCAACCTCCGAGACGCTGCCATCGGGATCAGAGGCCAAACCCCCAACTTGGATCGAGGTCCCGCTGGCAGAGGCCGACGCGATGGAAACCGATGGTGGCCTGTTTTCGCTGAACAGGTGGCGTCGGAAGAAGTCCCAAAACAGAGTCGAAGCGCTGGGTCCTTGGGGATTCGCAAATTCTCCGAAATTATCCCCCACCCAGTAATGAGTGCCCTGCCCTAACAGACCTCCCGTCTTGCCCTCGTAGAAAACAGTTTCGACCACGGAGCGCTTGGGATCACCGTATTTTTTGTGGGAACAGGCCACCCCCTTCGCGCGGCAATCCTGGGTTTCGAAGGCCGTGGCGCTCAACCCATAACGCTGGATCCAGGAATCACGGATGTTCTCCGATCCCTTCTTGTTGACGACACAGTCATTGTTTGAGTGGATCGTCATCAAGGGGACCTTGCGTCTTTCTTCCGCTGTACTCTGCTCGGCTTTGATCGCGGCTACGACTTCGGATATGGGTTTGAAGGTTCCCGGGTTAGCGCAAAAGAAACCAACAGAGCTGGAGTTCTCCAAATAAGGCAGGCCCGCAGCGGTGCCGGCCGCCGCGAAGTATTCACTTTGAGCCACGGCCAGGACCACGGACATCGCCGCGCCAGAGGACAAACCGACCACATAACGCCGCTCGGGGTCAATCGGGAATTGAGACTCTACTTCAAGCGCGATCTGATGCAAATCTTCGACTTCACCCTCGCCCTGGTGGATGTGCTGAGGAAACCAGAATCCCCAGCAGTTCTCGTTCCTGTTTTCCTGGACCCGATCCCAGTCGGTGATAAAGGGGTAGACCACGATAAACTTCTCACGGTCTGCGAGCTCCTTGAAACCCGTCTCATCGATCATATTTCGTTCCGTCTGCTTGCAACCATGCAGCACCATGACCATGGGAATCAGATCGCTGGTCGTGGCGGTATCGGGGATGTATACCTGATACGCTCGGTCCCGCGAACCCTCGTAAGTCTTTTTGCTGAACGTCTTTGATTTAAGCTCCCCACTGCACGCAACCGAGCCCCATGCTGTACAAAGTACCAAAACCAGTGCGGAATAGATTTTCGGGTTCATGAGGTACATTCTCTCCTTGAGAGGCCTATGAGCTGTGTGCTTCGTCACCGTGAAAGGCGTGAGCAGCGGACCCCCTACCCGCTCCGCGCATCATCGTGTCTCACGCCAAAATTACTAGGGCAAAACCCCTTAATCTTGATCCGTGGATCACACGGTCGATCTCAGATGTAGTGCTATCGGATCGGGTTCTAACTGCTGAGGCAACGTAGCACGCTGAGGAGGTCGCTGTCTGTGAAATATTCCCATCCTGTTCCTCTTGGAGGAAACTGACGGTGACTGACGGTGACTGACGGTGACTGGAAAGCGGCACAAGGAGGCTACCATCGGTCACATGGCGCTCCGCCGTCGGCCGGCCTGACCTAACCAGGCGAGGATAGGGTAACCAATTATTTTTTAAAGACTTTGCGGGCTCCCGAGCGGAGCACATCCAATGCTCCGCTCGTTCTGGCATCAATACCCATACTAATCAATGAGATATCCAGATGGCGCACGTGTTTCTTTCCCTTACAACCGCAGCATTTTTTTGAAAGGCCGTGCGCAAAATAAAGTCAATTGCGTCAAAGAATTAAAAGGGAGGAAATAGGTTTCCGGGGCCCCCCTTATGATAAGAGAGCAGGAAAAAAACAAAGCCAACCCATTGATTTTGGTGGCTATGGGTGGGCTCGAACCACCGACCTCAGCATTATGAGAGCGCTTATTGGCTTATAACACATTGTTTTAATTGACAACATGCTGGGGTGATTGTTGCGTAAGTGCCTGATTGTGCATAACCGTGCTGCACTGATTCCCGAAAAATTCCCGAACACATTAAGTAAGGGGAAAAGCCCGTATGCGCTTGAGCCGCGAGTAAGTCTACCATTGGCCTCTGCCGACGAGTACTCAACAGTACTCTTTTTCTCGTATGAAGCGGCATTCCATTAAGCTCAAATAAACAATAACCCCGGCGCGCTGTCTCAAGGCTTGGATCAACCACATTCGCGACCATGCAGACTCGTTGCAGCACATCACGCAGGCCCAAAGGCCGTCGCCAGCGGGGCGGCTCATGAACCACTGGTCGGTATTGCGTCTGGTGCGCATGCTGCCGGGGCCCAAGCCGCACAATCCGCACTTCGACGCGGCCAAGCACCATCACACGCCGGCCGGCTTCCGCAACCATCATCCGCGTGTCCCGCCCACGCAGGAGGAGTTGGCACGGCTGCACCGCGATCTCGGTGCGAGGACGCCGGCCAGCGCGCCGCAGATCGACCTCTCGCCGGTCGTGCCGGATCTGGAGTTGCTGAAGGCCAACCGCACGCAGCGCACGGTCACCTGGATCGGCCATTCCACCGTACTGGTACAGATAGGCGGGTGCAATCTCATTACCGATCCGATGTTCTCGCGACGCGCCTCGCCGCTGCCTTTCACCGGCCCGCGGCGCCACCAGCCGCCCGGCATCGCGCTGTCCGATCTGCCGCCCATCGATCTGGTGCTGATCTCTCACAGCCACTACGATCACCTCGATCTGCCCAGCGTGCGGGCGCTTTCGCGCCAGCACGGCGGACCGCCCGCCTTCGCCGTGCCGCTGGGGCTGGAGCGTTGGTTCCACCGCCGGCTGCCCGATGCGAACGTCGTGGCGCTGGACTGGTGGGAGAGCCGCGCGGTGGCGGGCGTGACGGTGACCCTGGTGCCGGTGCACCACTGGAGCGCGCGCACCCCCTGGGACGGCAACAGCACCCTGTGGGGTGGCTGGGCGACGGAGCGCGCGGGCTTCCGTTTCTTCTTCTCCGGCGATACCGCCTACTCGCAGGATTTTCCCGAGGTCGGCCGCCGGCTCGGGCCGTTCGACCTCGCCGCCATCGCCATCGGCCACTAGTGTAGTGTCCCTTTAATAACTTTACAGACTTTCCAGTGATTGCTATGGTCTCGCTCATGCCGACCACCCGCGTGGCGATCAAGTTGCAGCCGGCTGAACGCACGCCGCTGGAGACAGGGGGATCCGCACACGGAACTCCGC
>JBOIEG010000624.1:0-1636 GCA_050740915.1 Gammaproteobacteria bacterium
TAAACGGTCGCGAGGTGAAGGTGCAGGGGCTTACCCGCAAGCTGACCACCGCCAACGCGAGCGTCGAGTTTATCGAGGCGGATTGGCGCAGCCGACTCCTCGGGGTGATCACCAACCCCACTATCGCCTATATCTTGCTGTTGCTTGGAGCATACGGTCTCTTCTTCGAACTCATGAGTCCCGGCTACGTGCTGCCCGGTGTTATCGGTGCCATCTGCCTGCTGCTCGCCCTGTATGCGTTTCAGCTCCTGCCGGTCAATTACGCGGGGCTCGCGCTTATCGCGGTGGGATGGACGCGTCCGTCTGTGGCATACCTCGATGGTTCACAGGAGTGAAACATTCACAGCTGTAAATTTTCCTCGCTCAGCTTCGAGTATTTGGGGTTATTCCATGACGCCAAAAATACCTTTACAGTAACAAGCTTTTCACGATTGAGGTGACTCTTATCATTGTGCGCTCAGCTTGTCAAGCGCGTTCGCCTCTGTCGTCCGTGTTGTCCTGATGTCTTACAAAACAGCCTGGTAGGGTACCGCTCATCGATGGCAATCATGTGGTCGAGACAGTCGCGCCCACGTACGGGTTTGCCCAGCTGCGCGCCATGACCTTTGGCACTTATTAGCCCAAATCCCCCCAAGGAGGAGCTTAAGGTGGGCTACGACACAACGGCATCGTCTAGCGAGGCTTTTTTGTTGTGGCCCACACTGAGGTTTCTTGCCCCGTGCTTTGGGTTGAGGGTTCGACCGGGAACAACAATGGTGCGACGACCTAATCGTATGATCCCACTTTCTTGAAGCGGCCTCCTACTCACACAGACGGCAAAGCGCTGGCCTCGCTCATCGCCGGCGCCCTGTGCATTGGCTTTGCGCCGATTTTCGTGCGTCTCATCGACGTCGGCTACACCGCAGCCGCGTTTTGGCGCGTCGCCCTCTCTGTGCCGGTTTTGGGGCTGCTGTGGTATTTTCGGCAGAGCACGCTTCTGAACGCAGCTCCCACCGGCAACGCCGGCTATGGCTAGCGGGTGTGTTTTTTGCCGCCGATCTGGCGGTGTGGCATCAGTCCATCCGCTTTACTTCAGTCACCAACGCCACCCTGCTCGCCAACCTCTCGCCGCTGTTCGTCACTGCGGGCTCGGTGTGGTTGTTTAACAAGCGGATTAACCAGCGCTTTCTGACCGGTCTGGCGCTGGCAGTCACCGGTTCAACGGTGCTGGTTGCGGACAGTTTCACGGTAAGCGCGCAGACTGTGTGGGGCGACTGCTTTGGCGTGGTCGCCGCGGTATTCTACTCAGGCTATTTGCTGAGCGTCAGCCGCCTGCGGCAGCGTGTGTCGACGGTGGACGTGATGTGGTGGAGCACCCTGGCCTGCGCCGCAGCTTTGCTACCCGTCGTGCTGCTGCTCGACGAGCCGCTATGGCCGCAAAGCGGGCGTGGCTGGGCGGTGCTGCTGGGGCTTGCTTTCGTTAGCCAGATCACGGGACAGGGTTTGATCGCCTATGCGCTGGCCCTTCTGCCGGCATCGTTCTCGTCGGTCACCCTGCTGGTGCAGCCGGTCGCAGCCGCGGTGTTTGCCTGGGGGCTGCTCGCCGAACCTTTTGGCGTGCAGCAAGCGCTCGGCGGCGCGATCGTTCTCGCCGGAA
>JBOIEG010000625.1:0-4187 GCA_050740915.1 Gammaproteobacteria bacterium
CTCAATGCGGCAGACCTCCTCAAAGACGTCTACCAGGGAGCGACCTATGCCGATGGAATACGAATCAAAGAGGAGTCTGTGAGGGAAGCCGCCTGAGCTATTTACACACCTATTGACGGAAGCTCGCTGAGAGCGGGAGGCTGGAGGCTGGGGGCTGGAGGGCGCGAGACCGGAGACTGGAGGCTTGAGGCCAGAGACTGGAGGAGATGAGGTGTTAAATCAACAACCTCAAGCCCCAAACCTCGAGTCCCAAGCCTCAAGCCTCAAGCCTCAAGCCTCAAGCCTAAGCCGAGGTAAACGATCGGCCTCCTCATACGGCTTATTTGGGAAAGAACCAATCTAGGCCTCGGAGGAGCGTCATGAGAAACAAAATCATCACAAACTGGGGACAACCCACCACTCGGGAGTGGATATGCGGTCCACTCCTTTGCCTCGCCATCGGGCTATCCGCGAGCCTCAATACCGGAGCCGGGGAGCCGACGCAGCGCTACGCCATGCCGCCCAGTCGCTCAATAACGCGCTGATGGAGTTTGCCACCCAATCCCGGGTCAAGCTCATCTTCGACGCCGATCAGGTCCGCGGTCAAAGCTCAAGCGGCCTCGCCGGCGAGCATGCTCTCGAGCAAGGCCTGGCGCGCTTGCTCGAAGGCACGGGCTTGCGCCACCGTTTCGTCGATGCCGGGACCGTCACCCTCGATCGGGTCGACCCGCTCGCCGCCCTGTTCGCGGAGGCGATGAAACCCAGGCACTACGCGGGGGCTGCGCAACCCGCGCCCAAGAAGCCCGAAGCGCCGCCAAAAAAAACGCAGGAAGGGGCAACGGTGCTGCCGGAGATGACGGTCACCGCCTCGCCTGTCGACGAGACCGGCTACAGCGCCCCCAACACCACCACCGCAACCAAGACCGACACGCCCATCTTCGATACGCCGGTGTCGATCCAGGTGGTCCCCTACAGCTCATCCAAGACCAGAAGGGCTATCAGATCAAGAACGCCGTGGAAAACGTTAGCGGCGTCCGCACCAATTCGTTTTCGGGTTACGCCGACAGTTTCGTCATCCGCGGCTTCGACCACAGCGATATTTTCCGGAATGGCCTGGCGCTCGACTTCACCACCTTCGATACCGTGACGGCGGAACGCATCGAGGTGCTCAAAGGTCCCGCGTCGATCCTTTACGGGCGCCTCGAGCCGGGAGGTTTGATCAACCTCGTCACCAAGAAGCCATTGGACGCGCCCTATTATTCCGCCGAGCAGCAATTCGGGTCCTATGACTTTTTTCGCACACAGTGGGATGCGACCGGTCCGCTGAACCAGGATAGGTCCCTCTTGTACCGTTTCACGGGTGCCTACCAGAACAACGACTCGTTCCGGGACTTCCACGACCTCGAGCGCGTGGTCCTGTACCCCAGCCTGACCTGGCGGCCAACGAGCGCCACGGACGTTACTATCGATCTGGAGTATAGTCACGACGACACGCATGTGGATGAGTTCGGGATCCCGGCCATCGGTACGCGCCCGGCGCCTGTCCCCATTAGCCGTTCGTTTCAGGATCCCAACGACCCCAGCGAGACCTTTGATCGTATCCGCCTGGGCTTCAACCTCAGCCATCGTTTCAATGAGTCCTGGACCCTGAACCACCGGTTCCTGGCCGCGTTCCATGACCATGTGGAGGTAGACCTCTATCCGGTCGCCGTTCGCGCCGATAATCGCACACTGGATCGGGTCATTTTACGTTACGGTAACGACCCCTGGAACTTTTATAACACGAATTTGGATCTGGCCGGAAAGTTCACGTTCTGGGACACGGACCATGAGGCACTCGTGGGCTTCGACTACTTTCGATCGTCGCTACAGGGTCCGTTCCTGTCTGGGGACTTCGAGAATCCAGACCCGGCGCTTGCCATCGATATCTTCAATCCCCGCTACGGGGTCGATCCCGCGGTGTTCGATATAGAGAATACACCCTTGGGGGGTTTCTTTCTTCAAGAGCGAGAACAGTATGGCGTGTACTTCCAGGACCACATCACCCTGTGGGACAAACTCCATATCCTGGGCGGCGGCCGCTATGACTGGGCCACCCAGGCCACAGGATTCGACATCCCCATAGACGCTATCCGACTCGATGAAACAACGGACGAGGCATTCAGCCCCAGGGTCGGGCTTCTCTATCAACCCTGGTCCTGGTTAGGGGTCTATGGCAACTGGGTGCAGTCCTTTGGCCTGAACAACGAGCGATCGGCCACCGGTGGGCCGCAGCCGCCCGAGACCGGCGAACAGTTTGAAGCGGGGCTCAAGACCCAGCTCTTCGATAGCCAGGTCACGGCAACCCTGGCCTACTTCCACATTACCAAACAGAACATCCTGACGCCTGATCTGTCCACCCTTAATGATCCCTTCGACACCATTGCGATCGGCGAGGCGCGCAGTCAGGGCGTCGAGCTCGATATCGCGGGCCGGGTCACCGACACGGAGATCACGAAGGACAACGGCGGACTCCAGGGAAACCAACTGCCGAACGCCTCGCTGCACAGCGGCAGCCTGTGGCTCAAGTACGACGTTAACGGCTACGGCGCGGACGGACTGAGCTTCGGACTGGGCGTGTTCGCTTATGGGCAGCGGGAAGGCGACAACGAAAACAGCTTCCAGCTTCCCGGCTACGCGCGGCTCGACGCTCTGGCCGCGTACCGGTGGAAGATCGGACCCTCGCGCGTCATCGCCCAGTTGAACGTTCGAAATCTGCTCGACAAGGAGTACTACGAAAGCGCGGATGCCATCAACAACCCACCACGGCTGGCCATCGTGCCCGGAGCACCACTGACCGTGCTGGGGTCGATCCGGGTGGAGTTTTAAGGATGGCGATAAACACAGCGTTCCTTCTCCCTTCCAAGGCAACCGGGTCTTTGCATGGTTCTCAAGCCATCACTCGGCCAGGGAAGCAACGCGCGTAAGGCGGAATGGTAGGGCCGTAGGTCGGAACCGTCTTTTCGGGTTCCGACGCGCGGGTGACGACTGACGGGTTATGCGCCAATCGGCGCCATCGGGTGTTTGGATGCTGTTTCGTCGGAACCCGTGGAGCCGGTTCCGACCTACAATGTGGCTATGTCGAACTATCGTCGGTTTCGGGTGCCAGGCGGCACGTATTTCTTTACCGTCAATCTGCTGAAACGAAGGGGGGATTGGTTGGTTCGGTATATCGATGCGTTGCGGGATGCAGTGCGCCGGACCAAGCAACAACGTCCCTTTCATATCGACGCTTGGGTGGTGCTGCCTGACCATCTGCACTGCGTGTGGACATTGCCGCCCGGCGATGACGATTTTTCCAATCGTTGGAAAGCGATCAAGATCCGCTTCGTTCAATCACTGCCCTGCACCGAACGGCGATCTGTTGTTCGTGTCGCCAAAGGCGAACGGGGCATATGGCAACGCCGGTTCCTTCGATACGCTCAGGACGGGTTTGGGAACACGCCATCCGCTACGACAAAGACTATGCGGCACACATCGACTATTGCCATTTCAACCCAGTCAAACATGGGCTGGTCGAGCGGGTGGCGGACTGGCCGCATTCGACGTTTCACCGCTACGTGGAACGCGGCGTGTATCCATCCCTCTGGGCAGGCGGACCGGAGAAGGATTTCGAAGCGGGAGAACGGCCTCTAGACGTTACCCGAAGGCGATCCAGACTATACGGCATTGCGCTGGGTGAAACGGAGGGTAAGCCAGCAGGTCAGGCACTTGATTACGACCGATCTGACCTCATCACGCCGCAAGCGAGGGGAATTGGGATTATGGCAACGCCGGTTCCTTCGATACGCTCAGGACAGGTCTGGGAACACCAGATCCGTGACGACCTTGACTTTGCTAAACACGTGGATCACGTCCATTGGAACCCGGTTAAACATGGTTATCCGGGTGGCCGACTGGCCGTATTCGAGCTTTCATCGTTATGTGACGCGAGGTCTCTACCCTTTAACAGGGGCCAGCCATGCGGAAGACGATGCGGGGCGGTATGGTGAGGCCCTTTAATCGTCGCATAGCGCACGCCACACTAGTGTAGTGTCCCTTTAATAACTTTACAGACTTTCCAGTGATTGCTATGGTCTCGCTCATGCCGACCACCCGCGTGGCGATCAAGTTGCAGCCGGCTGAACGCACGCCGCTGGAGACATGGGGATCCGCACACGGAACTCCGC
>JBOIEG010000626.1:0-2100 GCA_050740915.1 Gammaproteobacteria bacterium
CGTATAAGGAAACGAAAGCGCAGCGGCCCGAGACGGGAGTCGGAGGGGTTCATAGTACCGTTTGAGTCCGAGGGACAACATAACCCCGGGCGAGGGAAGGGACCCTGCTTTGTTCGTGCAACCGAAGAGCGGAGGATCAGGGGATTGCCATGGTGCTAACCACCCCGGACACGATCAGGACGCTACAGAGGAAGCTTTATACCAAGGCCAAGCAAGAACCGGCTTACCGCTTACAGCAGTGGGCTGGCGCTCAGCGCATGCCTTGGCGTGAAGAACATCGGAAAGCCGTGTGCGTTATGTGGCTAACCTGCTTATGTGGCGTCCAGACCAGAAAGCGGCACTGCGCTTGACATCGACAGAAGTTTACGCCACATAAGGCGGCCGTTGATATGGTCGGATCTCCTGCAATGAGAGTGGAGGTCCGATCATGTTCGAACGCTTATTCAAGTATCCCGAGTTCTGGCGCGCCACCGTGAGGGGCCATTAGCGAAAGCGCGCGAACGGTTTCTCCTGCATTGCGCCAACGAAGGAATGGCGCCCGCTACCCCGCTGCGCATCGCGCGTGAGCTGCTGGTGATTGCCACGCGCATCGACGCCAGCGCTGAGACACCGATCACCCGCCAGCAAATTGAAGTCGCGGCTTACCGCTGGGCACGCCACCAACGGCGACGGGGTCGGATTGGAGCGCCAAGCGGGTCACGGCATCTTTTTATCCAGACAGCCACGAGCTGGCTGCGCTTCTTGGGGCAACTGGAAGCGCCACCGCCGAAGCCCTCGGCCGGCACCGAGCTGATGGAACGTTTTGCCACCTATATGCGGGAGGAGCGCGGCTTATCGCCGCGCACGATCCTCGCCCGCGGCTGGCAAGTGCAACAGTTCCTCAGTTGGCTCAGTGAGCACCGCCGTTCCTTCGCCCAGGTCGTTCTCGAGGATATCGACGAGTATCTGAAACTGCAGGGCCAGCACGGCTGGAGCCGCGTCTCCGTGGCGACAAGCGCCAAGGTGTTGCGAGCGTTCTTTCGCTACGCAGAGCAAAGGGGTTGGTGCGCCGTTGGTATTGCTGCGGGTATTGTCGGGCCGCGGCTGTTCATGCACGAAGGGCTCCCAGTCGGACCGGACTGGAACGATGTCCGGCGTCTCCTCGACAACGCTAGCGGAAATACCCCACGCGACATTCGCGACACCGCGATCCTGCAGTTATTCGCCGTCTACGGGTTTCGCAGCGGGGAAGTGGCCAAGCTGCGGCTTGACGACCTGCACTGGGCACAAGACCGGATCTGCCTGCGGCGCCCGAAGCAGCAGTGTGCCCAAGCGTATCCGCTCTTGCCTTCGGTGGGCAACGCCATCTTGCGCTACGTGCAACATGTCCGGCCGCGCCGCTCGTGCCGTGTGATCTTCTTGCGTTTGCGCGCCCCGTTTCGACCCCTGTCGGCCGGGGGCCTGTATGACATGGTCAGGCAGCGTCTAGACACCCTGGGGATCCGCAGCCTGCGTCGCGGACCTCACGCGTTGCGACACGCCTGCGCTGGGCACCTGCTCGCCGAAGGGCTATCGCTCAAACAGATTGGCGACCATCTCGGTCACCGCAGTGCTTACGCCACTCGGACTTACGCCAAAGTGGATCTCGCCGCGTTACGCAAAGTGGGACCGCTCAGTCTGGAGGGTCTGCTATGAAGATCGAGGATGCCGTTGTTCAATATGTGACACACAAACAATCCATAGGGATGCGCTTTCACACCGAGCGCCGTACCCTGCGGTCATTCTGTCGCCACTGCGGGGATGTCTACCTCGCCGAGGTCGAGCCCGAGCAGGTGCGAAGCTTTCTCGCCGGCACCGGCCCGGTCACACGGTTCTGGCAACGCAAGCATGAAGCGCTGCTCGGCTTCTATCGCTTTGCGATCGCCCGCGGCTACGTGACCCACGCGCCGCTGCCGAACACCGTGCTGAAGCCCGCTCAAGCGTTTGTTCCATACATTGTGTCCTTCCGGTAAGCCTGCATGAATTCCGCTGAGGTTCTTGATATCGTCAGTTGCCGCTTTAGGAGTGCAGGAAGGACAGCTGATGGTAGCCGCAAAGATACGGGCGGGTACACCCGCACAT
>JBOIEG010000627.1:0-2844 GCA_050740915.1 Gammaproteobacteria bacterium
GGCATGTGCGGGTGTACCCGCCCGTATCTTTGCGGCTACCATCAGCTGTCCTTCCTGCACTCCTAAAGCGGCAACTGACGATATCAAGAACCTCAGCGGAATTCATGCAGACTTACCGGAAGGACACTGCAGGCCGGGACTCTGCTTGCCATCGGTCAGCACGGCATCAAGGGACAAGAGCACCCCCGCGGCGGCCGCGAAGCGAGTCAGCGCGCGGCTCAAGGGGCCGCTCGGAATGTGGTAGGCACGGGGCCCGGAGCCCGTCGCCCCCGGCGCGGCGGCCTGGATGCTCGGCATCCCGGCGGCCGAGGTGGCGAACAAGAGCATGCCGATCAACACCGCCTGGGCGGCGGGAAGCATGCGGGAAACAGAGTGGTTCGACGATCGCGTAGTCATGGTTGACCTTCCTTCGGATTGACAAGGTCTATACCTCTATTGCCAATCGAGACGCGAAAAAGGGAACCGCTATAGACTTGAGACTTGAGACCTGAGACTTGACTCCTCCAGCCTCCAGCCTCCCAGCCCTCAAGCCTCCTCTCAGCGTGGCTCGATGGACACCCACCAGGGCCCCAGGGTAGACACCCGGACCGGCAGCGCGCGCTCCAGGGAGGCTAGCACGCGGTCGGTGTCGGCGAGGGGGAAGGCGCCGACGATGCGCAGATCCGCCCCTTCCGGCGCGCAGCCGAGATATCCGTGACGATAGCGCGCGAGCTCGGCCACAAGGTCGGAGAGACGCATGTTGTCCGCGAGCAGCATGCCCCGCGTCCAGGCGGTCCCATCCTCGTTCGCGGGTTGCGGCGCCGCGATGGTGTGGCGGGTGAAGCGGGTTTCTTGGCCGGCGTTCAAGGTGCGCGGCGCGGCATCCGGTGCCGCGGGTTGGATCTCGATCGCCCCTCGGTATACGGCGACGCGGCTGTCCACCTCCGAGCGGCGCACGGAAAAGCGCGTACCGAGCGCACGCACCCGGCCCTCTGCGCTATCGACCACGAAGGGGCGGGAGGGCACCGCCCGGTCGGACGCGGTCTCGACGAGCGCCTCACCTGCATGCAGCCGGACACATCGCAGATCCGCATCGAACGCCACATCCAGGGCGCTGGCGGTGTTGAGCCACACGCGCGTGCCGTCAGGCAGGGTCACTTCACGCGTACTCCCCACACCGGTGCGGTGCAGGGCGATCCATTCGCGCCAGGGTGCGCCGCGCCACGCCCCCCAGCCGGCGGCCCCGACGGTACAGAGCAAGGCGAGGGTCTTGAGCGCGCGGCGCCGGCCCGGGTTCACGGCGCCGAGGGCGCTCGCCGCCTGGGTCGGCAGGCGGTCGAATTTACGCCTGAACCCTTCCACCCGTGCCCACGCGGCGCGGTGTTCCGGGCACGCCGAGAGCCAGACGTCCCAATGGCGGCGGTCGGCATCGGTGGCGGACTCGGAACCGAGCAGTGCGAACCACTCCGTCGCCTGCGCGAGGATCGCCGCATCGATTGGGGCTTGGGGGTCAGCCGGCATGGCGGGATACCTGCCGACCGTCAAACCCTTACGGTCAGGCAATGCAGCATCGCCCGCGCCATATACTTCTTCACCATGCGCTCCGACACCCCAAGCCGACTACCGATCTCCGCATAGCTCAGCCCCTCGATCTGGGCCATGAGAAAGGCGCTACGCACCCTGTTCGGCAGCTTGTCGAGTGCGGCATCGATCTCCAGCAAGGTTTCCAGGATCAGCGCATGCTCCTCGGGCGAGGGCGCCAGCCCCGCAGGCTCTGCGGCCATGGCCTCCCAATAGGCGCGCTCGATTGCGCGCCGCCGGCGATGATTCACCAGCAGGCCATGGGCGATGGTGGCGAGATAGGCGCGCGGTTCTCGTACCGCTCGCACATCCGGCACGGCAATGAAACGAACGAACGCGTCGTGGGCGTGATCTTCGGCGAGATACCGGCAGCCGACCCTCGTCCACAGCCACCCCATGAGCCACGCATGATGCTCGCGATAGAGCACATCCAGGAGCTCGGTTGTGGACAGTTCGTTCGCCGACATGCCTACCCACCGACCCGGATCCGCGATCGTCCGGGTCCATTAGGGAAGGAGCATGTCAGTGACACGTTTGGGGATCCATTTTCGATTTCGGTAACAGCCGACCGATCCGACGAACTCGGAAGCGCGCCGGGAGTCGGTCCGCACAATTTTAACAACCTTCTGCCCCGAGGGGGATGCGACAAATTGCCGCACCCTTGCACCCATGGCGCTGATCCGAGCGCTCAGACATTGCACGGGGGATAGGGAATTATCAATGCCCACAACCGGGGAAATTGAATGCCGCTTGACAGCGCTGTTGGATTTAGCCCAGCATTACAGCTGTGTCGTCCCTATCGGGCCAAGACCACGGGCAAGGCACTAGGCTTGATCTTTCCTCCACCCGCTTGGGGATCGGGCCTGCTCCCCCCCTAGTTAAGGACCCCCGGCCGCTTCGCGGCGATGCCCGCACGAATATGAGCGAAGTGCTGAGCTAATGCGCATTAACGGCGTATACATCGATGACACCTTTGCCGAAGCTTTCTCGATGAAAGCGACACGGCTGATCATCACCGCGATCGATCATTACTGGGCGTTTCGGGCCGCGAATTCACTGACCGGTTTCGCCTCATCGGTGATCGCCTGTGGGTGCGAAGCGGACATCGAACGCAAGCTCGATCCTTGCGAGACACCCGACGGCCGTCCCGGGATCGCCGTCATCATCTTCGCGATGTCTACCAAGCGGCTCATCGAACAGGTGCAAAAGCGGGTCGGCCAATCGGTCATGACCACGGCCACTAGCGCTTGTTTCTCGGGGATCCGATCCGATGAGATGATCAGC
>JBOIEG010000628.1:0-2789 GCA_050740915.1 Gammaproteobacteria bacterium
AAATAAAGCCCTGGATGCTTCGTCTGCCATGAGGGATACCGTTGCTTCAGTTGTGTTCCCGCTATTTTACCAGCTCCCTTCTCATCATTCCCCTGTCCCAGGAGGTTTTTTCACAGCCTCTCAGCCGACGACTCCGAGCTTCGATGGCTTGGACGTGCAGGAAGACACGGGCGTGTACGCCCAGCTCTAGTTCCGCCCCTTTGAGCGCCTGAGCGTGCTGCTCGGCGGCCGCTACGATTGGACCGACACGTCGTTCGAGAACAGGCTGGTGAGCGGCTCGAAGGTCCAAAAGAGGGCGGAGGCTTTCAGCGGCCGTGCGGGGCTCACGTTCGATGTCACTGGCCAGGTCTCTGTCTACGGTCTATTTGCCGAGTCGTTCGATCCGGTAACCGATCCGGGCGCCAATGGACAAATTCTGGATCCCGAAACGGGCGAAATCTATGAGCTCGGCATCAAGACCGAGTGGCTAGGCGACAAGCTCGGTATCACTGCGGCCGTATTCAGGCTGGACCGTGACAACATCCCGATTGCCGCATTGACGGGGCCCGGCGAAGATCCCTTCTTCATCTCCGCCGGTTTGCAGCGCTCGGACGGCATCGAACTGGAGATCAACGGCGAGCCGCTGCCCGGCTGGAACGTAAGCCTTGGCGGCGTCCTGCTCGATTCCGAATTTAAGGATGGCCCGTTCGTCGGCAGCCTTCCGGGCGGCACGGCCGACTGGCAGGTGGATCTTTTTTCCAGCTACGAATTGCAAGGCGGCCCACTCAACGGACTGGGCTTCGGTGTGGGTTTGTTCGCCATTGACGAGCGGGGCGCAAGCACGTTTGTCCCGGGAGCGACGCTTGAGGGCTACGAGCGGGTGGATTTGCACGCCTTCTACAACGGCTTCAAGCCCCTCAAGATCGCGCTGCAGGTGCGCAATGTGTTCGACGAGAGATACGTCGAAGGTGCGGACCGTCTGAGCTTTGGCCAGTTCGGCTCGCCGACCGCGGTGCTGCTGACCGTGCGCTACGACTTCGAGTGAGTACGCAAGTGAAGCCTTTCTTCGTCTTGCGCGAATCAACCCAGGCCGGGATAAGTACAGGAAGGAATAGGGCGGTCGGGCCGGTAAGCTGGGTGTATCCGCGCGGCGTCTGCTACGCTGCCTCGAGCGTAAACTCCACGCGTACCGCATCGAACGGGAACTCGATGCGCCCTTCGTCCGTCTTGCGCAGCACACCGGCGGCGAGCAGCGCATGCGCGTCGCCGTGGACAGCCTTCACGTCCCGGCCCGCCCGTCGCGCCGCCTCGCGCAGCGTCATTGCCCCGCCACCGGCCATTGCCTTCAGCAGCGCCCAGCGCTTGGCGGTCAGCACGCTCCACAGCAGCTCCGGCGTGGCGAAGCTGATGAAAGCCCCCTGCTTCTTCCCCTCGAAGGCCGCCAGCGTCCGGCGCGTCACCGCCTCACGTGAGGCTACTTCCAGCGTTACGCAGTTCATTTTACGGTTCATATCACGGTCTCCAATTATCCACATCGGCCCAGAAGTCGGTCAGAAGTTGCGCGGGCGTGGTGAACGCATAGGGCTTTTCCACCGTGCCGACGTGCCTGTGATCGCCCTTACCCGCCTCGTTGTCGTAGCGCAGCACGCACACGCCATCAACCACGAACGCCAGCCGGTACTTGAACACATGCGACGAAGCGCTGACTGGCTCTGGTGCTCGCCACACAAGCAGTTCCGCGAAAGCGGAGGTGCCGACGGCGTGGCGTTGGTCCAAGATCAATTCGGCCTGCACGTTGGAGAGAATGACAACACTTTGAAAGCTTGTCAAGCGCTTCGACGACGCAGCACGAACACTGCGGTTGGCAGGCCATAGCCCATGCGCTTTGACCTGCAATCCTTACTCGACACCGGGAATTTTGACGGCGCGACACAGCTTTGCGAGGAAAGATCGCGCGATGAGCCGGGCGACGCCGATGCGCATCGTTATCTTGCCTTGGTACACGCGGCGCAGGGCCGTCCGGGCCTCGCCGTTCGCGCCGCACGGCGAGCATGCGAGCTCGCGCCCGCCGATCCGCGACCATGGTCTGACCTCGGCCGCGTCCACATCCATGCGGGTAAATCGGCCGAGGCCATCGAGTGCTTCCGCCGCGCGGTGCAGCTCGATCCGCAGTACGCCGACGGCTGGCACAATCTCGGCACCGCGCTCAAACAGACCGGTGAGCGCGAGCCCGCGTTTGCGGCACTCAAGAACGCGCTGCGCATCGACTCAACGCGCGCCGAGACTTACCTCAATCTTGGCAATCTGCTCATCGAGGCTGACCAGTTCGAGGACGCAGTGGAATGCTTCGAGCGCGCCGCCCGGCACGATCCCAAAATGGCCCAGGTGCGCAGCCGGCTCGCGCAGGAGCTCTCGAAGCGCGGCAAGGTCGAGCGCGCGGAAATGCTTTTTCGGCAATCGTTGGGGCTGAATCCGGGTCACCTCGAAGGTTGGTTTGGGCTCGGCCGTACGCTCGAAGACCTGGGCGAGGCAGACGGCGCACTCGGCTGCTATCTGAACGTCTTGCGTCGCCGGCCAGGGCATTCGATGGCGCTTGGCCATTACCTTGGCCTCGCGAAAGGAGAAATCGAAAGCGATAGTCTCGAACGCGCGCGCGCCGCGCTCGGCGACGACACCGTGAAGGATGGTGTCCTTTCGGCAGGTCTGTGGAGGCGCCGTCAGATCCTCCTTGGCCGAGATTCCAGTGCGCCTATCGAGGCGCAGAATCCGAGCCAGGACTGTGCGCGAGAGGACAGCTATCTGGCCTGCGG
>JBOIEG010000629.1:0-3134 GCA_050740915.1 Gammaproteobacteria bacterium
AGGCATGGCAGCGCACCCGGTACCGGTCGACCATCGCGGCCACGGTGTCGACAAAGCGGGCCCGGTCCCGGTCGTCCCGCACGATCGCCTTGCGCTCATTGCCCCGGGCGGTGACGTGATAGACGCCCCCGGCAAACGCGAGTCGTAAGGGCCGCGCCATGAGGCCACCAGGGTAGGCGCATCAATTGTCAAAGTCAAGACCTGACCCCTTGCTGCTCCGGCTCCTAGGGTAGGCGTGACCCCTTGCTGCTCCGGCTCCTTGCTGCTCCGGCTCTTCCTAGTTTGACCCCTTCCTAGTTATCTCATCATCCTGACCTGCCTATCCAACTTTGAGACGACCAGGATGTCGCGGAGACTTCGAGCGTAAAGCGCATAGCTCATTGTCTGGAGGAATTAGTTTCTTCCGCCTTTCCATCGGAGCAAATCGCTCAACTATATCCCACCACACTTGGTCCGGTTCCAACTTCTCGAGTTCGATAAGCTGCATGACCCCAACAAATTCGAAGAACACTGTTTTCCCGTGATCAGGGTAAGAAAACTGCTCAGTGCGGCCTTTCCTCTTAAAATGAGCAAGTGCCTGTTTCGCAGAACTTGTGTCAACTGTAAGTATACGCTCTTCGCAAACTCTTCGACGCATTGACACTCCATCTTTCTGCACGCGAAACTGGAATAACAATTTTGCCGCGAATCGCCTCACTTAGTGTTCTCACGCCTCCTGATCTAGCGGACAATCCAGGCCCAGTTCTTTCAACAGCTCAGCACAGTCCAGTGGGTTGTTGATGCAATAGCAATCTACAGTGCTCCCGAGACAAGGGACGAATCCGAAACCCAATTTGCCTTTTTTAGCTAGCTCATGCTTATCCGGTTGACTCCACCCCATACAACTGGTTGTAGGTGGTGGGTGGGCGCTGGGCCCCGAGACCGAGCAGGGTCTGGAAGGCCGCCATCGGGGACCGGCGCCGGTTGAAGCGGAACGTGAACTCGTCCAGGTAGGCTTGGAGGTGGTGGTGACCGACGCCATGGTGGGTGCCCCGCAGCCAGGTCTTGAGGTTCCCGAAGAGCCGGTGAACCCGGGGAAGGATCTTCTCGGCGCGCTTCGGGTCCCGCTGGGTGCGTGGACGATGCCGGTAGCCCATCTCGGAGAGCGGTGCGTATCCTGGCCAGCCATCGGTGACGACGATCGCGCCCGGTTCCACGCTCGCCTTCACGAAACCCGCCAGAGACCGCCCCGACGCGTCCGGGACGACGTGCAGGCGGACCCTTCCAGAAGCGGTCCCGCGGACCTCCACGGCGCCGACCACCAGCGCCTTGTCAAGCAACTCGCGGCCCCCTCGCCGGCCGGCCTCCGGCCCGCCCACATACGTCTCGTCCACCTCGACCTTCTCGTGCAAGGGCTCGCGGTCGGGGCGCACCATGGCCCGCCTGAGCTTCTGGAGCATGGTCCAGGCGGTCTCATAGCGGCCAATCCCGAGTTGCCGCTGCAGTTGGAGCGCCGACAGACCCGGTGTATGGGTCGTCATCAGGTAGGCGGCCCAGAACCATTGGGTGAGCGGCATGCGCGTACAGTGCAACACCGTGCCCGCCGTCACCGAGGTGTCGTACCCGCATGCCTTGCACCGCCAGAGCAACCGCGCCGGCAGGTGGCCCGCCTCTTGGCAGCTGCACCGGGGACAACGAAAGCCATCGGGCCAGCGGGAGGCGGCCAGGTACCGCCGGCACGCCTCCTCGTCGGCGAAGCGCGTCTGGAACTCCCGCAGGCTGCGGGGGAAGTCCGGCCTGGGCATAGCCGGAACACTACCTGTTGGGGCATGTGGAGTCAACCGGATAAGCATGATGTAGCTAATCAAGCGATTAGCGGCTTGATAGCGAGACGTGAGTAATTCTTCAATTTGTTTTATCAGAGCTTGCCGTTTTAAGAGTTGATCTTGGTTCGCATTTAGCTCATTAAGGATCGCCAAAAATACCGGAGTTTGTGAGTATTTTGTACTTGGATCGGGAGGCGGTGCACTCGGAGGCGCGGGAGATGCAGGAGGTGCAGCGTCAGGCATAATTTGCTCCTAGACTTTCTTGTATTTGTTCCAGCGTGCTCTCGCTGCCTTCTTAGCGATTTTGATGCGTTCGTTCGGAGTAAGAGTTTCTAGGCGACGCTTGCCACCAATCTGCCCACCCTTACTGCCGATCTGGGCCATGTATTGGGAGATTACCGATAAAGGCGCTTCATGAGGCGTGTCCTGTGTGGAAAGCTGCACGAGCTTGTGAGCAATCTGGTTTATATCAGTAGGGCGATTTTTCTGCTTAACCTGCTTTCGCATAGGGGTATGATGCCACAGACTGTAGGCAAGCTGTCAAATTTAAATTGATCAGGGAAAATCAAAGTAGCCCACTACCCATTTTTTCCGTTGACTTGACAGGACGCTCCCGGTACAGTGTGGCGCTTTGCAGTGCCCCTCAGCCCCATCACGAGGGATGCCGTGGCCCTTACGCTCACGAACTCCGGGCCAACTAGCCGCCACGACGACGGCTCCGCTCTATCCCGACGCGCAGTTCTTCTGCCTCCCCACTTTCCACTTCCTTCTCTCCTGAGTATCCGCGCCGCCAGCGGCGCATTGGCCAGCCTCAACCTTGATGATCTCATTGAAAAGCCGCTGTGATTCCTGCGCCACGTGGAGGAGGACCGAAATGCCTGAGCGGACAGAGCGGACTGACAAAGTGGTCGCGTTGAATGTGAAGCTCACACCGGTGAATCACTCGGATCAGCCAGTGTCCGCGAACTACACGACGGTCGGGGTGGCGCAGGGGATCGCGTATCTGGACTTCGGCTTTCTTGAGCCGAGCGCTCTGGGCGCGCTTGCTCGCTCCGCACGGGAAGGCAAGGAGATGCCCAAGAGCCTGGAGGGCCGACTCGCCGTGCGGGTCGCGCTGCCGTTGGATGGGCTCCTGCGGCTGCAGCAGCAACTGCAGCAAGTGGTGGCGGGATTGCGTGGCGCTAAGGGCGGTACGAGTGGGAGCAGGAGGGAAGAATGAAACGTCTTTTCTTATTGCCCGCGATCGTTCTGCTCTCCAGCATTGGAGCGACATCGGAGGGGCCCTACAAGCTTGTAATGAGCAAGGATGAGAAACTGTGCAACGCCGTC
>JBOIEG010000630.1:0-2196 GCA_050740915.1 Gammaproteobacteria bacterium
CAGTTTCTGCTGCGTGGCGTTGAAGCCGTACGGGGAGAGTGGTCGTTGGTGACGATGGCGTGGAACATCCGCCGGCTGGCGGTGCTGGCGGGCTAAAAAGCGGGCCGAGAAGAGTCTGTCCATCATTAACTCACGGAGTCGATCGCCTTGATGACCACCCGAACCTCGATTTTGGCGCTCAACACGCACGTTATGGCTTTGGTGTTCAACCTAAGTCCGACAGGCTCCTAGAGCCCAGCGTCGCTAGCGACAGACTGCCGCCCGCACTTTCGTCATCACTGTCTCCCTTGTTCGAAAAACCCAACTGGTCTCACCTCTTCGGCTCAGTGTCGACACGCGAGCCGGCTCACTTATTCATCGGCTTCGGCATATTTCCATGATGTGTCGGCCATCAAGATAACCCACTCACTGACGTGCGATTCGCTGTAATTGACGACGACGTTTCCATTCCTACTCCACAGTGAGCAGCTCAAGGATGTGCCCGTTGGGGTCATCAAAGTACACGCCGCGCCCTCCGCCGCGATGATTGATCTTCATGTCCTCCCGTGAGGAAGGACCGCTTCCGTAAGGGATGCCTTCTTCTTCAATGCGCTTGAAGATCGCATCGAATTCGTCATCGCTTACCTTGAACGCATAGTGATGGATCGCGATGCGATCGCTGCCGGAAAAATCCAGCGTCAGCGCGTCGTTGACTCGCACAGGAGCGAAATAACCGACTGCGCTTTCATCGAAGGCAAGCCCCAAGATCCTCGCGAAAAACTTCGCCGATGCGACTTTGTCGCGCGCGGGTACGACCGTATGATTGAGCTCGATAGCCATAAGGTCCTCTCCGGATTAGCCCGGCTCACCCCGTACGTAATCGTATGATGCTCTTACGATGCCAAAGACGATTTCCAATTCCTCCGCGTTGCGCGAACCGAAGACCATCATCGTACCGCTGATCGGATGCGGTTCGCCCCAGTCTCGCGCGAGAACTTCGTTATAGACATTGCCTGGAAGGGCGACGTGCAAACTGCCGTCGTGCGTGGGATGGATATGCGCGAATTCGCGCCCGCGCTGGAATGCGTCCTCAGGGCCACGCGCGAGCGCATCATCGAGATGAAAAGCGCGAGCGCCGGGAACCGAGACCAAGCTTTTGCCGACGCTGACACCTGGTAGCGCGCGAATCCGTTCGAACAACGCTTCCTGCCATTCGCGCGGAGCATTTTGCGAAATCTGACTGTGCGGAGTCGGAGGCTCGGCGCGTTTAGGTGTTGTCGTCTCCGGCTTGGGTCCCACTCGAGGCTCAAGTTCCATCCTAACTCCTTTCATGCGTTGGTCCCCCCATCTACGTTGAGGCAGGCGCCGGTGACGTTGGCGGCGTCCGGGCTCGCGATAAAGGCGACCAGCGCCGCGACCTCTTCCGCCTTGCCGTAGCGGCCAAGTGCGGTCATCTGCTTCTGGAAACTTGCGGATTCACCGTCGGCCGGATTCATATCGGTGTCTATCGGCCCCGGCTGCACGCAGTTGACGGTGATCCCGCGTGGCCCGAGATCGCGCGCCCATCCGCGCGTTAAGCCCGCGACCGCGGCTTTGCTCGCTCCGTACAACCCGCCGCCGATGTAGGGCATCCGATCACCGTTGATGCTGCCGATGTTGATGATCCGTCCGCCCTCGTTCATGCGCCTCGCCGCCTCGCGCGCGGAAAGAAACACCGCGCGTACGTTCAGATCGAACGTCTCATCGAAATCCTTCTCAGTCGACTCGTCCAGCGATTTGGGAGCAAACGTCCCGGCATTGTTCACGAGGATGTCCAGTCGGCCGAAGGTCTCCAAGGTTTCATCGAACAGCCGCTTGATCGCCGCGGGATCGCGCATGTTTGCGCGCAACGCTTTCGCTTTGCCACCGTCAGATATAATGTTCCGCGCAACTTCGTTCGCGCGCGCTTCGCTGCCGCTGTAGTTGACGATGACACTTGCGCCTTCGGTAGCGAGCCTTTTAGCGATCGCGGCGCCCATGCCTCTCGATGCGCCCGTGACGATTGCAACTCTTCCGCTCAAATTACTCACGATCGGTTCTCCTGGTTAATCAAAAAATGGCTCCTCAGCAAAATTTGTGGGTAGTTTTCTACTTGATAGACCCCATGGAGTTAAGGGCGTCTGAGGAAAACAACGATTCTGACGCAAGTCCTACAGGCTCTGGCTGTGGATATATGGA
>JBOIEG010000631.1:0-3940 GCA_050740915.1 Gammaproteobacteria bacterium
GAGCGAAGGAAGGTCGCGTTCCGCCGGAGCGCAGGAACCGCAGTGTATATTGAAATACATGAGGATTCCGAGCACCGCCGGAACGCGAGATCCCGAGCGCAGTAGGTTTTTTCACAAACTCTGAGCAATTCGAGAAATATCGCGTCGAGGTGCTCCGATACCGAAACAAGTTTGCGGCCCACCTAGACTTAGATGAAGTCATGCATCTCCCTCATCTCGGGAGTGCGGAATTGACGGTCGACTACTACCATTCGCACGTCGTCGCAGCCGAGGCCGCACCCGGGGTATTGGCGGGGCTGCCTCAAAATCTTGGCCAATACTACGAGACGTGCGCTCATGAAGCTCAAGAAGTATATGCGGCGTAGGTATTGGCAATCTAACTTCTCGTTCGAGAGGAGTCGTTAGGTTGTCGTATGAAAGCCTTGCTCCGAGTGTCATCACGTCTGCTTTGCTGCTTGCCCCTGCAGAGTGTAGTCGTGAACGATGGGAGCCGGTGGTTTACCCCGATAAGAACAACCTTCTCGACTACCGACGCCTTGCCGAGCTTCCTTCACTCGAAGAGTGCCGGAAAGTTGCGCGTGAGGAACTGCTGACGCTTTGTGCGCTCGATCGGGGCGACTACGAGCCCGCGTAGGGCGGAAGCCCCTTGTGGGCGTTCCGCCGCATGAATGAGCGGTGATACGATGCATCCATGCCGGACTATCGCCGCTATCGCGTACCGGGCAGTACTATTTTTCACCATCAATTCGTTGGAGCGTTGGAAGCTCTCGTCCTCGTCATCGAACCCTCTCACTCCTCGGACTCAAACTCTCCACGCTTGTGTTTCGCAGCTTAAGCCCTCTGCCGCCATTGCCACGGCGCGGAAGATGGCCCGGCCTTTGTTCATGGTCTCTTTCCACTCCAGCGCCGGCACCGAATCGGCGACGATGCCGGCGCCGGCTTGGATGTGCAAGAAACCATCTTTGATCACCGCGGTGCGGATGGCGATGGCGGTGTCCATATTGCCCTGCCAGGAGAGATAACCCACCGCGCCCGCATACACCCCACGCTTGACCGGCTCCAGTTCGTCGATGATCTCTATGGCGCGGATCTTGGGCGCCCCGGTCACCGTTCCGGCGGGGAAGGTCGCCCGCAACACATCCATGGTGGAATAGCGTGGGTCGAGTTTCGCGATGACATTGGAGACGATGTGCATCACGTGGGAATAGCGCTCGGTGATCATCTTGTCGGTAACCTTGACGCTGCCCGTCTTAGCGATCCGCCCGATGTCATTGCGCCCGAGATCGATCAGCATCAGATGCTCGGCCAACTCCTTAGGATCACTCAACAGCTCCCGCTCCAAGGCTCTGTCTTCCTCCACATCGCGTCCCCGGCGCCGGGTCCCGGCGATAGGCCGCACCGTGACCTCGCCCATTTCCACCCGCACCAGGATCTCGGGCGAGGAGCCCACGATCTGGAAGTCCCCCAGGTCAAGGAAATACAAATACGGTGAGGGATTGAGACAACGCAAGGCTCGGTAGAGGTTGATCGGTGGGGAGCGGAACGGAATGGACAAGCGCTGTGAAAGCACCACTTGCATCACATCGCCATCTACGATGTAGTTCTTCACTCGCTCGACCGCCGTCTCGAACCGGCCTTGGGTAAATCCCGAGACGAAATCCACCTCGCCTACCGACTTTCTCATCCCATCGCCCAACGGCCCAAGGGCGCTTTCGTGGAGCTTCGCCGTCAGCTCATCCAGCCGTCTTTGCCCGCTGGCCTGCGCGTTGGCTTGTGCCGGGTCTACATGCACAACGATGTGCAACTTGCCGCTCAGGTTATCAAACACCAAGACCTCTTCTGAGACCATGAGCAGGATGTCGGGGCAAGCCAAGGGGTCCACCGCTTTAGGCTTAGCCAGGCGCGGCTCCACGTAGCGCACGGTGTCGTACCCGAAATACCCCACAAGCCCTCCCGTGAAGCGCGGCGCTCCCTCCAGCCGGGGGGCCCGGATCCGCCGCTGAAAGGCCTCCACCCACGACAGCGGGTCCTTGCTGTGCATCTGCTCCACGACCACGCCGTCGTGCTCCACATTTATCTCGCTGCCCGTCACCCGTAGCACGGTTCGCGCCGGCAAGCCGATGATGGAATATCGCGCCCATTGCTCGCCGCCTTGCACCGATTCCAAAAGATAAGAATAAGGACCACGCGCGAGCTTGAGATAAGCGCTTAAAGGGGTGTCGAGATCGGCCAAGACTTCCCGCACTAAAGAGATGCGGTTATGGTCTTCGTTCATCTCAAAGCAGCCTTTTGAGCTCGGCGAGGGAATCGAGCACATAGTCGGGGCGCGCTTGGGCGATGTCCTCGCCGTAGTTGTAGCCGTAACGGACCCCGATGACTGGCATCCCCGCGGCGCGCGCGGCGAGCACATCGTTGATCGAATCTCCCACCATCAGGGAGTCCTCGGCGTTGACCCCCAGGTTTTGCGTGGCATAAAGCAGCGGTTCGGGACTCGGTTTTTTTTCCGTTAGCGAGTCGCCGCTCACCACCACGGAAAAGCCTGACAAAAGTCCTAGTGACCTCAGCAGTGGTTGCGTGAAACGCTGGCGCTTGTTGGTGATGCACCCGAGCCCGTAGCCCGACTGGAGCAGGTAATCGATCCCCTCCCGTACGCCGGGATAGAGCCGGCTTTGGCAGCAGATATTCTGGGCGTAAAGATCGGAGAAGATCGCAAACGCCTTCCGGAATAAGGGCTCGTCCGGCTCTTCATCGGCAGCGCCCGTGAGCGCGAGCCTAACCAGGCGTTCCGCCCCGTTGCCTACCCAGCGCTTCACCTTTTCCACCCCGTGAGGCGGCATGCCGAGCCGCTCCAGCATGGTATCGATGCTGTAGGCGAGGTCGGGAACGCTATCCACGAGGGTGCCATCCAAGTCAAAGAGGATGAGCTTCGGCTTCTGCGCCCAGCGCTTTGTCCTTGGATCTAGGGGCATGGCTGCTTCGCCGCCGCGAGCTCGGCGCGCATCATCGTGATTGTTCTGGCGTAATCGAGGCTGCCAAAAATAGCGGAGCCGGCAACAAAAGTGTCGCATCCGGCCTCCGCGATCGCCCGTATGTTATCCGTGCTCACCCCGCCATCCACCTCGAGGCGGATCGTAAATCCACTTTCGTCGATTAAGGCTCTGACTCGCTTGATTTTCTCTATTGTCGAGGGAATGAATTTCTGCCCCCCAAAACCGGGATTGACGGACATCAGCAACACCATATCCAGCTTAGCCATGACATAGTGTAAATGCCCCAAAGGCGTGGCTGGGTTGAGAACCAGGCCGGCCTTGGAACCCGAATCACGGATGATCTGCAGCGAGCGGTCCACGTGCTCGCTTGCCTCGGGGTGAAACGTGATGTACGTCGCGCCCGCCTCAGCAAAATCTGGAATAATACGATCAACCGGCTTCACCATGAGATGCACGTCGATAGGGGCGACGATGCCATAGTGGCGCAAGGCCCGGCACAGCAGTGGGCCGAAGGTGAGGTTTGGCACATAGTGGTTATCCATCACGTCGAAATGGATAAAGTCGGCGCCCGCAGCCAGCACCTTCTCGGCCTCCAATCCAAGGCGGGCGAGATCGGCGGAAAGGACAGAGGCGGCAATCACGTAAGCTTGCATGCGAGTTAAGCGACACAAAGATGCAAAATGTAACCGATCGGGACGGCAATTTCACATACCTGTATTTGCGTTGCGAAAAAACCGCTCTCTAGGAGCCTGTCGGACTTAGGTTGAACACCAAAGCCATAACGTGCGTGTTGAGCGCCAAAATTGAGGTTCGGGTGGTCATTAAGGCGATCGACTCCGTGAGTTGATGATGGACAGACTCTTCTCGGCCCGCTTTTTAGCCCGCCAGCACCGCCAGCCGGCGGATGTTCCACGCCATCGTCACCAACGACCACTCTCCCCGTACGGCTT
>JBOIEG010000632.1:0-13424 GCA_050740915.1 Gammaproteobacteria bacterium
GCTCGGGATCTCGCGTTCCGGCGGTGCTCGGAATCCTCATGTATTTCAATATACACTGCGGTTCCTGCGCTCCGGCGGAACGCGACCTCCCTTCGCTCGCGACGGTTTTTTCACAAACTCTCAGGTCGAATATGAGCTTACCGCGGATGGCCGCAATTTGATCCCACTGATCAATGCGCTCGGCGACTGGTGGGAGAAACTTGACCAGCGCCGTCGAATGGCGACGGGTTAGAAGGCTGTCCCTTCCCAGAGGCAACAGCCGATCCGCTCTCTGCTGCCGAGTGAGTCCCGAACCCTAGTCGCGGTCGGGTTCCCGCCTCAGGGCAGCGCGACGCATCTGCGACTGACGCACGCGGGAGTTTGCTCATGGGTACATGCAACCGCGTCCGCCATACTGGGCGCCGGTTCCGCTTTCGCTGGACAGCTACCTGCCAGCTGTGGTCAGGTTCACTGGAAGCAGGACGGAGTACCCATATGGCGCTCCAGCGGGCGCCCCGCTAGCGGTCGTAGGCTATCAGCCGAAAACAGTGCACCCATGAATGAACGGAGTCCGCACGATGTGACAGAAGATACGTTCGGGGCGAGCCAGAGTTAATCCGCGGCGTATGCCCTAATTTGAGTTGCGCGACAACACACAGCTTCGCCCGAGAGATTCAACCGCAAGAAACGGATGGCGGCAACATTGGATGTGGTTTAAAAAGGCACAACCAACTGAAAGAGGTGAAAAATGGCTAAGGCATATTACAGTGCGGTTTTAGATCGGCCTGCGAAAGACGTTTGGCCAGTCGTGCGCGACTTCAATAACTACCCCCGTTACATTGAAGGCGTGGACCAAAGTGCCATTGAGGATGAAAAATCTGGCGATAGCGTCGGTGCAGTCAGGCGTTTTCGGTACGGCGGCCAGTGGATTCGCCAGCGCCTGGTTGCGCTTTCTGATGCAGATCGCAGCTTCACTTACGCGGGCTGTGAGCCGTTTCGCTTCCCTTCTAAAGCAGGTGCAGCGAACCCGCTCATGCCGATAGACTATGAGGGGACGCTTCGTGTTACGCCGGTCGTGGATGGGAACCGAGCATTTGTCGAGTGGTGGTTGAACTTTGACGACTCCAGACGAACGCGATCGTTGGATTTCGTTTCTCGTCAGCGCCATCTCGCAGTGGGTAGGATCGCTGCGGGCGTATCTCGCAGAGTGAAAACTGCTAGCCACTTTAAATCACTTGGGGTCCTATTCCCCGCCGCTTGCGGCGAGGTTAAAAATATTTTCCTTGTTGATACCCCGTCCGCTTGCGGCGGGGTAGTTCATTGAAACTAAGGAGAGCGCAATGAGCTTAGAAGGCAAGACGGTATTTATGTATAGAACGCCTCACTATGGCTACAGCGACATGAAGATCGTTGGAGCTCGATGTTCGGATGCTAACGCTGTCGTGTAGATATTTCGATTCACATACTTGATCGCACAAGTTGTAGCTGAGCAAGAACCAATAGCGGTTGGGGTTTTCTCAATCGCGTTCGCGATACTTTGCAGGAGAAGCGCATGTCGATAACAAAGGCGTTAGGAACAATTCTCGGAATGACAATGTTACTTTTGTTGCAGCTCCCAGCGCATAGCCAGACTGCTCTCAAAGTCGCCGGAGCCGGCGAGGTTCGTGACACCACATTAGGCGGCTCGGACAGAGCGGTAAAGGCTCCGGATACCGTCTACGAAACGTCCGACGAGGCGCTCGTCAAGCTGTTGCCGGGATTCGAAACTGGCTACGCCACGGTCAACGGCGTGAGGCCCATTACGTCATCGGCGGGAAGGGCGCGCCGCTCGTCCTGCTGCCCGGTCATCCCGAGACCTGGTGGGGGTATAACAAGATCATGCCGGCCTTGGCGAAGCGCTACCGCGTGATCGTCGTGGATATCCGCGGCATGGGCAGCTCGGACAAGCCCGCCGGCGGTTACGACAAGAAGACGATGGCGCAGGACGTCTACGCGCTGGTCCGTCAGCTCGGGTATGAGAAGGTCAACATCGCCGGGCATGATATCGGGTCGATGGTTGCGTTCAGCTTTGCCGCCAATCACCCCGAAGCGACGACCAAATTGGCGTTGCTGGACGTCGCGCACCCCGACGAGTCCCTCTACGACATCAAGATGCTGCCGGAGGAGGGCAAGTTCGGGGCCAAGGTCGATGCAGCGCACCCGATCTACCCCTGGTGGTTCGCCATGCATCAGGTCAACGAACTACCCGAGAAGCTCATGGCCAATGGCGGCATGAGGATCTACGTGGAGTGACTGTTCAACTATCTGTTGAACGACTCCCGCAATCTGAGTGCGCGCGACCTCGCCGTCTATCAGAACGCCTATGAGAGCCCGGACGCCATCCGTGCCGGCCACGCCTGGTACAAGGCCTGGCCGCGCGACATCAACGACGGCAAGACCTACCGGAAGCTCGAGATGCCCGTCCTGGGATTGGGTGCCGAACTGACCGGCTACCAGTGGCTGCAAGCGGTCGGGCGGAAGGCGAGCAATTTCAAGCTCGTAAAAGTCGAGAAAAGTGGCCACTTCGTACACGTCGAACAGCCGCAATTCATTACGCGGCAACTGATCGACTTCTTCAGGTGACAAGCGCCGAAGCATCTTATTGGCGCTTGCCCTTGTGGACGGCGGTCGCCGCGCTCGCGGCTGGGCGGCGGTCGCGCAGGAATCCGGAGGCGTACCGAGAGCGGCGGTGCGTCTGGGTCTGTGGGTGGGGCGGTCTGCGCGAGCGCCTGACCGACCGCGGCGTCGATGTCGATCTGCGCTACAAGGGGCAGGCCGCGGCGAATGTCTCGGGCGGCACCTCCAGGGATTTTACCGAAGCGGGCGAGCACGAGGCGATCGAAATCAACGCACACACTGACACCCAACTCTCTAGGGGGATCTTGGAACTGTTCCGCGATCTGATGATCGACGGAACGGGCGTGACGAAGGACGATCCCCGGATCAATTTTGCCTGCTTACCGCTGGCCAACAAAAGCGCGGGTCAGTATCGACCGTCAGGACCAAGTGCTGGTCGAGAGTGCCACGCAGGAGATCGGTACAGGTTCACGCACTGTGTTCCCACAGATTGCAGCCGACGTGCTGGGCGTGCCGGTCGAGCGTGTGAACATGGCGTGGGGTGACTGACACGGCCTTGCCTGCTGCGCCGGTGAACGGCGCGTCTACGGCGACCATGAGCGTCGGCCCGGGCGTGCACGATGGCGCGGTGAAATTGAAAGAGAAGCTGGCGCAGGCCGGCGCTGACACGCCGTCTGGATATGGGAAAGCGTTGTCGAAACTGGGGGTTGAACGACTCTCCGCGGATGGCGCTTGGGCGCCGGACGAGGCCCCGTCCAAGGTGGCGCTCTACAGCTTTGGCGCCATATTCGTCGAAGTCAGGGTCGATCAGGAGATTCCTATCCCGCGCGTCAGCCGCGTCGTCGCGGTTTACAACGCGGGGAAGATCATCAATCCGAAAACCGCACGCAGCCAGATGACGGGTGGAATCATCTGGGGGATTGGCCATGCCCTCCATGAACGGTCGGAGATGGACCCCCGCCTCGGCCGATTTCTGTCCAAGAACCTCGCTGGATATCTCGTGCCGGTGAATGCCGATGTCCCCGAGATCGATACTTCCTTCGTCGACTAATTTGACGCTCACGCCAGTCCGATCGGTGCGCGCGGCATCGGCGAGCTCGGTGCGGTCGGGATCGGCGCCGCGATCGCCAACGCCGTTTTCCACGCGACCGGCGTTCGCGTCAGGGAAGTGCCGATCCGCCCCGAGCATCTGCTGGAGACGGCACAATAGCCGTTTTAGAGTCACCAACTCTTGGGAGGATAGGAAACTTATGAACTCGACTTACGCGTGACCGAAGTGTTCCGCCGCGAAGGCGACGAGTGGAAGCTGGTCCATCGGCACGCCGACTCTCTGGCATCCGCATCTGAGGAAAATAAGAAGTAACTGAGCAGGTTGCAATCCTTTGCAATAGCAAATTTGACTACACAGAGAGGAGCAAGCAGATGAAGGAATTCGCGGTCATCGTTTCGATTCACCTCAAACCCGGCAAGGAGGCAGAATTTCTCGGCCTCCTCATGCCGGTGATCGACGCCGTGCGGCTCGAGTCGACATTCATCAACAATTTCCTGCATCAGGATCCCGAAGACCCGACCCGCTTCATGGTCTACGAGAACTGGGCCGATCGGGACGAGTTCTTCGACGTTCAAATGAAGCGGGACTACCGCAAGCCTTACGAATCGCGACTTCCGGAGCTTCTCGCCGAACCCCGACAAGTCGAACTATGGCGACCCTTGCGGTCGGATTTTGCAGATCAAAGGGGTCCAAAGACCGGTTACGCGATGCCGTTCGCTTTCAGTCCGGACCGGGTCTGGCAGGCCATCAGGAGCTTCCGCGACTATGAGTGGGGCGAAGGCGTCGGGTCCGGCGTCATCGAAGGCGGCGGATCCGACAACGAGGTCGGGTCGGTGCGCGCTTTTACCTACTACGGAGCGCCCTCGCGCCAAAGGTTGACGGCTCATTCCGATGCAGATCGCACTTACAGCTGGGAGTCCTGCGCACCCTTTGAAAGCCTCGACCACTACGAGGCGGCCCTGAAGGTCGAGCCGGTCGGCGACCAAGCCTCAAAGGTGGCGTGGACGTGGCGCTATGAGGCTCCCGAAGCCGAAGCGCCTAAGTGGGACTCCTATTTCGCAGAAGAGTCCAGGAAATCGCTCACAAAGCTCCGGAATCAACTGGACCGCGACGAAGGCTTGAAGGGAGGGCGTTGAAGCGACGTCCCTCGGAGCCGAGGAGAGCGCACGATCTGTACTTCACCTCTCGCCGAGGTTCGCAACGGACGGTTGCTCGAGTTCCGATCTGGACGCTGCCGCGACAAGTGCCGCACTCGGTCACGACCCGGTGTCCCCAAAAGGACTCCCGTGCAAGCAGCATCGGTGAATAGAACCAAGCTGAATAAGAGTCACGTGCCTTGATGAGTATCAAAGGTAAGGGAAGGATGCAATCGATCGGCGTTTTGCTTGTCTTCGCATTGCTCTTGGCTGGCTGTAGCACGAATACCCACTCGAATGTTAGCGACAGCAAGGCGGCGGAAACGGCGGATTTAATCATCACCAACGGGCGCATTGTTACACAAGACGAGCGCGGGACGATTGCACAGGCGGCTGCCGTCAAGGGCGGACGTTTCATCGCGGTCGGCAACAATGAAGAAGTCGCGCAGCGGCGCGGCGTGAACACGCGCGTTATAGCTCAAAGAGCGCACCGTCATTCCCGGCTTGAACGACTCGCATTTGCACCCGACGCGCGGCGGGCGTTTCTACAATGCGGAACTGTGCTGGGACGGTGTGCCGACGCTGCGTGGGGCTGTGCAGATGATTCATGGGCAGGCAGCGCGCACACCGCGGGGACAGTGGGTGCGCGTGGTCGGCGGGTGGTCGCCTGAGCAGTTTGCGGAAAGGCGGATGCCGACGCTCGACGAGCTCAACGAGGCTGCGCCGAACACGCCCGTCCTTGTGCTCTACCTGTACAGTCGCGGTTTTCTCAATCGCGCCGGCTTGAAGGCTCTCGGCATTGACCGCAACAGCGTTGCGCCGCTCGGCGGACGCTTCGAGAAAGACGCGGATGGCGAGCCGACGGGCCTGCTCATTGCCGCGCCGAATCCAACGATTCTGTACAAGACGATTGCTAAACTGCCACCGCTCTCGCCGGAAGATCAAGTCAATTCCTCTTTGCGTTTTTATCGAGAACTCAATCGCTTCGGTCTGACCAGCGTGATTGACGCTGCCGGCGGCGGGCATGAGTTCCCGGAAGACTACGCCGCTTCTAAACGATTAGCCGAGCAAGGAAAGCTCTCTCTTCGGATCTCTTACTTTTTGCTTCCGCAAAAGCCGGGCGAAGAACTGGCAGACTTCCAACGCTGGACGAGCGAGACACAGCAGGACCAGAACGAAGACCGCCTGCGACCCAATGGCTATGTACTGGAGGGCGGGGGTGAATTGCTCGTCGCTGCCGCCATTGACTTCGAGAACTTCATGGAGCCGCGCCCCAAGCTTGATCCCAAGTTCAAAGAGCCGTTGAAACAGATCGTTGGCTTGCTCGTTAAGAAGGGTTACCCATTTCGCATCCACGCGACTTACGACGAAAGTATCTCGCAGATGCTGGAAGTGTTTGAAGCCGTCAACATGGAGACGCCATTTGACGGTCTGCGTTGGGCGCTTGACCACGCAGAAACCATCTCGCCGCGCAACATGGATCGGGTCAAAGCTCTCGGCGGTGGAATTGCCGTACAATGTCGTTTGGCTTATGCGGGCGAGAGTTTCAAAGAGCGTTACCCGCAGCAAGCGGCATCGGCTCCGCCTATTCGCGAGATGTTGAAGCGCGGGATTCCCGTCGGCGCAGGCACGGACGGCACGCGCGTCGCCAGCTACAATCCGTGGATTTCGCTTTACTGGCTAGTCACCGGCAAAACCGTCGGCGGGACGCAACTCGCTTCCACCGATAACCGCTTGAGCCGCGAAGAGGCGTTACAACTTTACACCGTCGGCAGCGCGTGGTTTTCCGGGGAGGAAACTCTCAAGGGGCGCATCGGACCGAGGCAGTACGCGGATTTTGCGGTGCTCTCGGCGGATTATTTCGCCGTGCCGGAAGAAGAGATCAAGCGCATCGAGTCGGTGTTGACAGTCGTAGGCGGCGATGTTGTCTATGGCATCAGCGATTTCGCTTCTTTAGCGTCGCCATTGCCGCCGACTAGCCCCGCGTGGTCACCTGTCTCGACCTACGGTGGCTACTACAAAGGCACCAAGTGACGCATTCGCATCGCGTGTCGGGCGGTTGGCCACTACGCGCCGGAGGCGGTCAGTGAAAAGCGGAGCCTGCGATAACATCGCCTTCGTCGGATCCTTCGCTTCGGCGCAAGCGTGGCCGAACTGTCGCCGAAGCGGCCCGCTCCGCGGCTTCATCCGCTCGGCTCCCGCTTCTGTTAGCCCGCTTCGCTGACTGACCACAGAAGAGGCTGTTTGCATGGACACTGTTAAGACTAGTGTAAACCAATCGTGAAGGATAAGAGCAAAGATGCTTAAGTTTTGCAGAATCACATCGGCAATCATCGCCACGCTGTTGCTGTTAACCTCGACCGCACTGGCGCAGTTACTCAACTCGCTGCCTGCGGCACTGAACACGGCAGCAGACAGTCGACGCAGCAGCAAAACCCTCGTCGTCGTGGACAAACTGGGCGATACCGTCGAGTTCTTCAACGTCGCAAACCACCAGAAGATCAGCAGCGTCTCGATGAAAACGCATCCGCATGAAATTGTTATTACGCCCGATGCGCGAACCGCTTACGTCTCGATCTACGGCGATGGCAGCTATGGCGAGAACGATCATCCCGGTCGGGAAATCGCCATCATCAACTTACCGACGATGCGGCACGCGGGCGACATAAGCTTAGGCACGTACCGGGCGCCGCACGGCTTGGCGTTGGATTCGGCGGGATTGCTGTGGGTCACGTGTGACAAGAGCGCGGCGGTCATCGTAGTGAATCAGCGTGAGCGTAAGGTGGTGGCGACCGTGTTCACAGGCACGACCGGCACGCATTGGCTAAAAATGTTGCCCGATGGGAGCAAAGCTATACCTCGAACAAGGACACGACCCACATCTCGGTGATCGACACCCCGACGCGTAAGATCGTCAGGACCATACCGATGCCGAACGGCACTGAAGGGATCGCCATCTCGCCGGACGGCAGACGGCTCTACGCGGCGGACATGAAAGAGCCGGCGCTTCACGTCATTGATACGGCAACCGACACACTCCTCAAAAAAGTAACTTTGAAGAATGTGCCAATGCGGGTGCGAATCACACCTGATAACCGCTATGCAGCTCGTTTCAAGCAATGAGGCTGGTGTGGTCGAAGTCGTTGATGCCCCCGCGCTCTCTTGGCAACGACTCATTCCGGTCGGCAAGGGACCGATGGATTTCGCGTTCCCGGCGGATGAGGGAAAAGCCTATGTGGCGAATCACGACGCGGGCACGATCTCGATTATTGACTTGCGCAGCTTCAACATCGTTCGCACTTTCGCTGCCGGGAAGGGTCCTGAGACGATGGCGTTCTACTGATCGACTCGTCAGACCGCGACGTAATTTAGCGATTTGTTCGTACTACGAAGCTCCCTCGCACGCACGGAAAAGGAGACGACCGAAATGAACCCAAAACTTCTAATTCTGTCATCGCCCGACCTCGGCACGGGTGAGCAGCTCCGGTATTCGTTGCGCCTTCTTCGGGATCGGGATCTCGACATCGAAGCTTGGCCGCTCGAGCACCTGCAGATACAAAAAACGGATACCGTGCAGAAACACCCGGCAGCTTGCACCCGACAAAGACCGCTCGGTGGCCAGGTACTCGAAATAGCCGCGGATCTCGTCGATCCCAATCTTATCCGGGGAGCGGTGGACATGGCGTGCCAGATCCGTAACAGCGGCCAAGTAGCTTTCGTGAGTTCGGACCGAGAAGCTACGCACCTGCATGGCTTTGATCATCTGCGCGCGTAATGGCGTCATCGTTCATCTCCTCTGGTAAAGGTCCTTGTGGACCTTTCCTGGGTTTGAACGATGCGGCTATCGGCACCGATACCGGCGCTAAGAAAGGAGGAGCGAGAGCCCCGCGAAGCGCTTTAGTTCAACGATCAAGTTCACCTGCCGGGACCGCGGCAAGAGCTCGGTGTCGCGCGAAACCGTAATGCGGCCCCGGTCAGGTGCAGCGACTGGTTCGGCGGCGTTCGGTTCAAAACTGCTGCCCGATTGCCTTGCATTCTAAACACTGGGCAGGTGAATACATAAAGCTTGCTGCGTCATGGCACCACATCTTGGCATCCGGTGGACGTTCCATGCAAAGTCGCTCATCATCTATCTGCCCGACAAAATGCATCGGCTGACCGCAGCACTCTGGAACCGCGTCGATCACGGATACGTCACTCATATTCTTCTGCTTTCGCCTATTTGAGTAGGAAAGTCATGTTGCCATCAAGTGCTCCGGGCGGATCGGCACCTCCCTGACGCGAACGCCGGTCGCGTGGAAAACGGCGTTGGCGATCGCGGCGCCGATCCCGACCGCGCCGAGCTCGCCGATGCCGCGCGCACCGATCGGACTGGCGTGAGCGTCAAATTCGTCGACGAAGGAAGTATCGATCTCGGGGACATCGGCATTCACCGGCACGAGATAGCCAGCAAGGTTCTTGGACAAAAATCGGCCAAGGCGGGGGTCCATCTCCGACCGTTCAAGGAGGGCCTGGCCAATCCCCCAGATGATTCCTCCAGTCATCTGACTGCGTGCGGTCTTCGGATTGATGATCTTCCCCGCACTATAAACCGCGACGACGCGGCTGACGCGTGGGATCGGGATATCCTGATCGACCCTGACTTCGACGAATATGGCTCCGAAGCTGCAGATCGACACAGACGGTTGCTCCTCGCCGGGCGACCAGACGCCATCCGCTGAGAGTCGTTTGGCACCCAGTTTCGACAATGCGTTCACGTATCCGTCCGCCGCGTTCCCACCGGCTTGGGTCAGCTTCTGTTTCAACTTCAGCGCGCCGTCATGCACCGCCGAGCCGACGCCCATCGTGGTGGTGGAAGCGGTGCTGAATGGCGCTGCCGGCAACGACGTATCGCCAAGTGCCAATGTCACGCGCTCGATCGGCACGCCCAACACATCGGCGGCGATCTGCACGAACACCGTCCGCGAGCCTTGCCCGATCTCCTGCGTGCTCGTCTCGATCAGCACCTGCCCGGAACTATCCATGCTCACGCGCGCATTCGCCGGAAAGCGGTAAGCCGTCAGGATGGCCGTCGCCATGCCATGCCCGATGAGGTCGTTCCCCTCGCGCATCGTGCGAGGACCCATTGTGCGCTGCGGCCATCCGAACCGTCGGGCACCGATCTCATAACATTCCCGCAGCTTCTTCGACGAGAAAGGTCGGCCATCGCGGGAGTCTGCTTCGGCATAGTTCTTCAACCGCAGTTCGAGCGGGTCCATCCCGAGCTTGTAAGCCAGCTCGTCCATCGCGATCTCGACCGCCACCAGACCGATGCCGCCCAACGGTGAGCGCATGAACACCGGATTCCCGCGATGTAGCCGTACGACGCGATGTGTTATCTGAATGGCTGGACAGGCATAGAGCGAGGCTGTTTCCAGGCCGGGGCCCTCGACATAGTTTCCCGCGAACGAGCCCGTGACGATGCTGTCGTGGCGAAGGCTGGTCAGCGTCCCGTCGGCGCGCGCGCCGAGCGCCACCGTCTGCCGAGACGCCGCCTGATAGCCGTGCGCCGTGTAGCTTTGGGCGCGTGTTAGCACCAGCTTCACAGGGCGCCCAAGTTCGCGCGCTGCTACAGCGGCGAGAAGTTGGTGCGGCCAGCCCCAGTTCTTGCCGCCAAACCCGCCACCGAGAAATTCGTTGGTGACGCGCACGCACGCCGGATCGAGCTGCATTGCCTGGGCGAGGACATTGCGAGTGTTCACCACGCCCTGCGTGGCGTCATGTACGAGCAGTTGCCCGTCGTGCCAGGAGGCCAGCGTGGCCGCGGGCTCCATCGCGTTGTGGTGGCGATCCGCGGTGAAGTAAGTCTCTTCCGTTCTCACTTCAGCTTCGGCCCAGGCCGCCAATGCATCGCCTGTGCTCTCGTCGGGTGGCTCGCCGACGAAGAGCTGCGTCGCCTCCGCGCGGTCCAGACTTTCGAGAAAGTCCGCTTCGAACGGCTCATCGCGATACGAGACCTTCACGCGACGCGCGGCTTCGGTTACGCACTCCAACGTATCGGCCACCACCAAAGCTGCTGGCTGACCCTCGTACACGATGCGGTCGTCCTGCAGCGGGAGTACGGTTCCACACTCGAACACAAACTCGAAGCGCGCGAGTTTCGGCATGTTTCGATGCGTGAAAATCGCGACGACGCCGACCGACGCCAAGGCGTCCGCCAAGTCGAGCGTGATCCGCGCATTGGGTCGTGTTGCGGGAACGATCCCCGCGTGGAGCGCATCGGCCAAGTGCATATCGCCGGTATAGCGCGCCCGGCCCGTCACCTTTTCCGGTCCATCGAGTCTGCTGACGGACTTGCCGGTTCCACCGCTCATACGACACCTCCCTCGGTTTGCAGTGCCCTGATGACGGTGCGCTTGGCCAGTTCCACCTTGAAGCCATTGTGGCGTCCGGGCTTTGCCTGGGAGAAGTCGATGTCCAAAACGTGTCGTAGCGCAGCCGCATCCGATAGCGAGACGCCACGCAACGCTTGCTCTGCAGCACTCAACCGCCACGGCTTTGGCGCAACACCGCCGAGCGCGATGCGTGCTTCGCGGATATTGGACCCCTGCATGTCGATGCCAACCGCAGCCGAAACCAAAGCGAATTCGTAGGAGGCGCGTTCGCGTATCTTCAGATAGTGCGAGCGTCCGGCGATGGCGGAGGCCGGCACTTGGATCGATGTGATGATCTCGCCTCGACCGAGCTCGGTTTCGCGGTCCGGTGCGTCGCCCGGCAGACGGTGGAACTGTGTCAACGGGATTGTGCGTGCCCCGCTCGGTCCTTCGACATGAATCACGGCGTCCAGCGCCGCCAGCGCCACAGCGCCACAGCGAGGTCCGATGGATGGGTTGCGATGCAGTGCTCGCTCGCACCGAAAGTAGCCCCGTGGCGGTCCTCGCCGTCAATCGCCGAGCATCCGCTGCCGGGGCGGCGCTTGTTGCAAGGAAGCTCGACTTCGGCCCTGAAGTAAGGACAGCGGGTACGCTGCATCAAGTTGCCGCCCATCGAGGCCATGTTGCGAATCTGCGGGGAAGCGCTCTTGAAGAGCGCCTGCGAGATGACGGGGTATTCGCGCTGCACCGCTTCGTTTTCAGCGACGTCGCTCATCCGCGCGAGCGCGCCCATCATCAGACCGTTACGGTCGACGACGATCTGGTCGAGACCGGAGGGAGCGTTGAGATCGATGATCCGCTGTGGCGCGACGATGCCCTCCTTTATCCAGTTGAGCAGCTCCGTCCCGCCGGCAATCACCATCGTGTCCGCTTGTACCGCTGCGGCTATGGCGTCGGGAAGCGTCGCCGCCCGCGCATAAGAGAAAGTATGCATGTTCAGATCTCCTTGACGGTTGCGCACGCACGCACGGCGGCAACGATTTGCGGATAGGCCGAGCAGCGACAGAGGTTGCCGCTCATGAATTCGCGGATCTCGTCATCTGAACTCGCATGGCCCTCACGGATGCAGGCGACCGCAGACATGATCTGACCCGGGGTGCAATAGCCGCATTGAAAGGCGTCGTGCTCGATGAAAGCCGACTGCGCCGGATTGCAGCCCACCTACGGGAGTCAAACCTTCGATGGTCGTGATCTCCTTGCCTTCGGCCATCACGGCGAGTGTCAGACACGACAGCGCACGTCGTCCGTCGATATGCACGGTACACGCGCCACACTCACCGCGATCGCAACCTTTCTTCGTTCCAGTGAGCGCGAGCGCCTCGCGCAGTGTGTCGAGTAGCGATGCGCGGTCGTCGACATCAAGTCGATGCATCTCGCCATTGACGCGCAATGTGGTTTCAGCCATCGGATCGGCTCCTTTCTCCTAGATCCAGCGCTTGGAGAGCGCTGTCTGGATTCGGTTTGTTCCGGAAATAGGCCAGCCTCGCCTCACTCGTCTCGTCGAGGAGACGATCGAACTCCTCGGCTTCGCACCACGACACACTCGCCATGCGTGCGCCCTCTGCCGCCGAACGGGAGCGCTCAGGCGCCCGCGTTTCGCGCGTCGCCTGCAGCGCGTTGTTGGGAATCTTGCGTATAAATGTTCCGCCTGCAGGAAGATCGTTTCAAGATATGTATCAGCTGCTCCGCCATCGGGATGATGCAGTAAGAGCATCAGCCAAGGCCCCCAGCAAAAGTCCGCAGCGTCGAGCCATCATTTTCCCCGTGGTCAGGGTTCAGTTCACAAACCGTAAGCGCCGCCCAATTCGGTGCGCCCAGCAAGGGGCGGAGCGACGCCATGAGCTGATCGAGCCGGAGCCCTGCGTTACGGCGGGTATTTTCCGCGAGCGGCATATCCACGTAGTCAAGCACGTCAACATCCAGATGGACGAGCAATCGCTCAAACTGCCGCGCCCAGCCAGCTACCACGGCCTCCGCAACACTTGACGGATCGACGACAATATCCGCCAGCCGAACTTCGGCGATGCCGAAATCTTATATGATCTGCCGCTCGAACGGTAACGTGCGTGTTGAGCGCCAAAATCGAGGTTCGGGTGATCATTAAGGCGATCGACTCCGTGAGTTGATGATGGACAGACTTTTCTCGGCCCGCTTTTTAGCCCGCCAGCACCGCCAGCCGGCGGATGTTCCACGCCATCGTCACCAACGACCACTCTCCCCGTACGGCTT
>JBOIEG010000633.1:0-3129 GCA_050740915.1 Gammaproteobacteria bacterium
GTGATCCAGCCACTTGCGGCTCTCTGTGGAAAGATTCTCTGGATGATTCGCCAACACCGCTGTCCTCCTCTCATTGACCCAAGGACAGTCTGACAACAAATCAATCCGCAAAACAGATGGGGTTGGCTAACCGCTTACGAAGGATCAACAAGTCATCCGCCTCGACGACGCGCTGCGCAATGTGAGCGGAGTGATCGCGCATGGCGTTAGCTTTTTTGACGGCGCTGAGTCCTTCAACATCCGGGGGTTCCAAGACTTTCGGGTTTTTCGCGATGGGGTTAATTCAGCACTCTCACTTAGGGGTCACGGCGCGGAAGAAACTGCCCATCTGGAGCGTATCGAGGTGTTGAAAGGTCCCGCCGCGATCCTTTACGGGCGCATCGAGCCGGGCGGGTTGATCAACCAGGTCAGCAAACAGCCGCTCGCGGATCCTTTTTACTCGCTTGCCCAGCAGTTTGGATCTTTCGGTTTTTACCGTACGACCGTCGATGCCGGGGGCCCGCTGACTGAGGACAAGGCGCTAGCGTACCGATTCAATCTTGCCTACGAAGATTCAGGTTCTTTCGTCGACTTCATCGAGAATGATCGAGTCTTTGTCACACCGGTATTGCGCTGGGACCTCTCTCCGGCGACCCAGATCACCCTCCAGCTCCAATACAAGCAGGGCTTCGACCCGCAAAATCCCGGAATCCCTTTCATCGGGAGCCGCCCAGCCCCCGTGGCACGCGAAACCCTTCTGGGAGAACCAGGATTCGGTACCCACCACGACGAGGTTTATGCCGGTTTCCATTGGTCTCACACCTTCAATAACGGCTGGACCTTGAGCCATCGTTTCTTCACGAATCATGGGCAGTCCGATGGCGGGCCCGTTTTTCTCGACGCCATCGACGGTTCCAGGGCCGCGCGGTTCTTGCAGGACCAGCAATCCCCGTTCGAAAATTATTACACGACAATGAACCTTACCGGTCACTTCGACACCTGGGGGATAGCGCACACCCTGCTGATGGGCGGTGATTACACCAGGGACGATACACAGACATCCTTCAGCGTCGTCAGCTTGCCTTCTATCGACATCTTCAGGCCCCGCAATGACGCCAGTCGCGGAACGGACTTATTCATCGGGGATATTGTTTATAGCCAGGAGGCATATGGATTCTATGTGCAAGACCAGGGCAAACTGCCTTTTAATTTTCACGTCCTTGCCGGGTTTCGTTACGACCAGGCGACGACCGGACAAAAATTCGCAGACACCTTCTCCGATGGCACGACGTTCAGGGGCGACACTGACAACGAAGACGATGCTTTGACCCCGCGCTTCGGCCTGCTCTGGCGTCCGCTTCCCGAAGTCAGCCTTTACGGCAGCTACACGGAAGGCTTCGGTACGCAAAATGGAAGAAGCGAATCGGGGCGTCCCTTGCCTCCAGAAACCGCGCAGCAGTGGGAGGTGGGGGTCAAGACCGAGCAGTTTGATGGGCGCCTATCGAGCTCTGTGGCCTTGTTCGATTTGACCAAGCAGAATATTTCTCGCACCGACCCTGCCAATCCGTTGTTCAGCATACTCACCGGCGAGGTCCGGCACCGTGGTGTGGAGTTCGATCTTGCCGGGGAGATCGCGCCGAGCTGCAATCTTATCGGGAGCTACGCCTATCTCGACTCCGAGGTGACCAAGGATTCGCAGCAGGAGTTTGACGCTGACGGCAGCGTCATAGGGGTAAACGAGGGGACAACCGGTAACCGTCTCGCCGGAACGCCTCGCCACGCCGGGAGCTTGTGGACGAGCTGTGACCTTGAACGGGGTAGCTTCAAAGGGTTCAAGTTCGGTGCCGGGCTCGTGGCTCGCAGCCAAAACTTCGTGAACCAAGCGAATAACGACTTGCGCTTGCCCGGTTTCGTGAGTGCCAGCCTCATGCTGGGTTACGAACGGAAGATTGGCCCGTCCCAGGTTTCGTTCCAACTCAACGTCGAGAATCTTCTAGATAAGAATTACTTCAAAGCCAGCGAAATAAACACGGCGTACTACGGCGCCCCGCGCACGTTTTTGGGATCGGTACGGGTAGAGTTTTAGAAGCGCCGCCGATGACAACGCGTACCTTTTGGGTACACATACACCGCTACGTCGGCCTTGCGATGACGGTTTTTCTCATCATCGTCGGGCTGACCGGCAGTGTGCTGGTGTTCTATCAAGAACTGGACCGCTGGCTCAATCCCGAGCTCTTGACCGTGCCGGTGCGCGACACGCCGATGCTCGATCCCTTCGTGTTGCGCGAACGGGCCGAGGCGCTGGAGCCACGGATCCATGTCTATAACGTCCAGCTTCATCTACAACCCGGGGAATCCTATGCGGTCGGGTTTGACCCCAAGACCGATCCAGAGACTGGCGAGCCTTATGTGCTGCCCTACGAAGTGCTATTCATCGATCCCTACACGGGTGAGAAGCTCGGTACACGAAAGCAACCGTATGATTGGGGCGAGGTAGCGCTGCTCGATAGAAAGAATTGGCTGCTATTTATTTATTCACTGCACGAACAACTCGCCCTGCCCACGGTTGAGCTCGAAGTGATAGGGACTTACGTGCTTGGCATCGTGGCGCTCTGCTGGGCGCTCGATTGCTTCATTGGGTTTTATCTCACCGTGCCGGCGGGGCGGAGGAAGCGCGCGCCGCTTCGTGCACGACGCCTTGAATGGCAGGAACCTCTTGGCCAGGCCCACGTTTTGGCAACGCTGGCAGCCTGCCTGGGGTATCAAACGCAGTCGCTTCAACTACGATTTGCACTGCGCTTCAGGGCTCTGGGTCTGGCCCATGCTTTTAGTGTTCGCCTTATCCAGCGTGTCCTTCAATCTCGGCAGCGAAGTTTACTTCCCCACCATGAAGTGGTTCTTCGATATGCCCGCCATGACGAGCTTCAACGAAGAGCCGCCTGCGCTTGCGCAGCCACTGGACATCCCAAGGCTCGGTTGGCGCGAAGCGCATGTTCAAGCGCAGCGCCTCATGCAAGCGCTGGCCACTCAGAGTTTGTGAAAAAACCTACTGCGCTCGGGATCTCGCGTTCCGGCGGTGCTCGGAATCCTCATGTATTTCAATATACACTGCGGTTCCTGCGCTCCGGCGGAACGCGACCTCCCTTCGCT
>JBOIEG010000634.1:0-1516 GCA_050740915.1 Gammaproteobacteria bacterium
GAATTGCTCGAGCTCGCCGCGGAGCGCGCATCCGGTGTTCTCGATCAGGAGGGCGGCCGATGACTTCGTCAACCCTTCCCACTTTGCTCCAGCGCTTCTTCACCGATCGTCTCTGCACCCAGATGGAGGCCAGCCCGAATACGATCGCCGGCTATCGCGACACCTTCCGCCTGCTGCTGCGCTTCGCCAGCCAAAAGCGGAGCAAGGTCCCAACAAAACTACTGATCGAGGATTTGGATACAAACCTGGTCGGAGATTTTCTCGTTCACGTGGAGACGGTTCGCCGCAACAGCGCCCGAAGCCGGAATACGCGGCTCGCGGCGATCCGATCGTTCTTTCGGTTCGTGGCGATGAATGAGCCCGGCTATGTGCTGCACTGCCAGAGAATCCTCGCTATGCCGAGCAAGCGCTACGTTCGGCGAACCGTGGACTTTCTCAATCGCGCAGAAATCGAGGCAATGCTAGCGGCACCGGATCGCTCAGGCCGGATTGGCCGGCGGGATCACGCGATCTTGATGGTAGCGTTGCAGACCGGACTGCGTGTATCGGAACTGATCAATCTTCGCCGACGGGACCTCGTGCTCGGAAGCGGGGCGCATATCCGCTGTGAAGGCAAAGGGCGCAAGCATAGATGTACGCCACTCCGCCGAGAAACCGCGAAGACCCTTGAGGCGTGGATCAAGGAACGGGCGTGCGCCGATGACGAGCCACTCTTTCCGACCATCCGAGGTGACAGGCTGAGCCGAGATGCCCTGGAACATATGGTTCGAAAATACGCGGTAGCTGCCTCGACGGCGTGCACCTCCCTCATCGGCAAGAGAGTGACTCCACACGTTCTGAGGCACAGTACCGCGATGGCGCTACTGCAAAATGGAGTCGATCAATCGGTGATCGCGCTTTGGCTCGGCCATGAATCCGTCGAGACGACGCAGATCTACGTGCACGCCGATCTCCGTCTCAAAGAGAGGGCTCTGGCCCGCGTGACCGCCACGGCATCCGCTCCGGGCCGATATCGCCCTGACGACACCTTGCTGGCCTTCCTCGAGTCTCTCTGATTATGCCGTATTGCCGCGTCGGTGTAGAGGGATCCTCAATGAAACTCGTAACCGACGCGGCATAATCAGACTGTCGGCATTATAGGTCGCGGCGTTGTACAGCGCCCAAAGCGTGTTTCCTTGGCTTTGTTGCTCGCTTGCCCAGTAGCCAAGGAGCTTCTTGAGCAAGGTCTCGTTCACGTGGGGTATCTTGCACAACACCGTATGGGCCTCGTCATCCGTGATCCGCCGATACCCCCAGCGCATGAACCGCTCGGTGCCTTGGCGGTAGAGCGTGAGCGCCGCTTTGAGCTTCCCTACGAGATCGGTCACGCCGAATCCCTTGGTGTGACGGCCGTAGAGCTTGAAGGAACTCCCGATGGTCATCCCGTTCAAGCAGGCGAGCCTGCGGGCCGCACTGATGGCGCTGAAGGCGACGCTGCTGTCGTAGGAGTTCAAAACACGCAACTCAAACTCCACCG
>JBOIEG010000635.1:0-8444 GCA_050740915.1 Gammaproteobacteria bacterium
AAGCACACGGTGGAGCCGGTATTCGGCATCATCAAGGCGGTGATGCGGTTCCGGCAGTTTCTGCTGCGTGGCGTTGAAGCCGTACGGGGAGAGTGGTCGTTGGTGACGATGGCGTGGAACATCCGCCAGCTGGCGGTGCTGGCGGGCTAAAAAGCGGGCCGAGAAGAGTCTGTCCATCATCAACTAACGGAGTCGATCGCCTTGATGACCACCCGAACCTCGATTTTGGCGCTCAACACGCACGTTATGGCTTTGGTGTTCAACCTAAGTCCGACAGGCTCCTAGGCGTTGTCTTGAGCATGGCCATCAGTGCGGCGGTCGCGGCTGCTCTGGAGGAAGGGCAAGGCCATTATGCCAATAACGACTATGGCCAAGCCTGGCAGGTCCTTAAGCCGCTGGCGGATAGCGGAAATGGGCAAGCGCAACTGCTGGTGGCGCAGATGTACCGGCAGGGCCTCGGGGTGGCTCCCGCCGCCCTGGAAGCGGTCCGATGGTATCGAAAAGTAGCGGAAAATAGGATCCTCGAAGCCCAGCACGCCTTGGCAGGGGCCTACTTCGAAGGAAAAACTCTGCCTCACAATCTGGAGCAGGCAATTGCGTGGTGGACCCGTGCAGCAGGCGCTGGCTTGGCAGCTGCCCAGTACAACTTGGGGCTGCTATACGCCCGCGGTCTAGGCGCTGCGAGGGACGACCATCACGCACGAGAGTGGATCGAGAAAGCCGCCCGTCAAGGACACGCGGGGGCCAAGTTTGGGCTGGGCGTTATGTACGCCTATGGCCAAGGCGTAGAGCGCGATGTCGCCAAGGCAGTCCAATGGTTCGAACAAGCGGCGAAACAGGATATGCCAGAAGCACAGTATAACGTGGCCACCTTAATCAAGGCCGAGCAAGAACGCCCGCGCGATCCTCACGGAGTGCAGGAAGGGCTCCGCAAGACCCCACAACGGGAACGGACTGCCGGGCACGAAAAGCTCGCCAGTATGCGTGCAGAAAGTGCGGGAAATGGGATCAAGGCCGAGTCGTGGATCCTGGCACGCGAGCCGTCCTATTTTACCGTCCAGCTCGCCACCACCACGGACGAGAGCACCGTTATCGCTTTTATCAAAGGTCAAACCTTGGATCAGGAGTTGGCTTACTTTCGTGCAAGGGCTGCACATCGAACCTACTACGTCGTCATTTACGGGGCGTTCGAGACCTCCCGAGGCGCCCGCGCAGCCCTCGCTCAGTTGCCCGCGCAGTTGTTGCAAGCCAAGCCGCTGGTGCGTTCGTTTCAACAGGTGCGGGAGATGATCGCCCCTTCGAGTGAGAGGTGATAGACGTTGATGAGACTTCCGTTGTCAGGTCTCTCCGCGACCGTGGATCCTGTCTCCCGCAAAGTCATATAGAACACTTTGTAGGTACAAAGGGGGAGGCTACCTCTGGGATAATGCTCAATCCAAACAAAGCTCCGAGGGCTGCCCCATGATCGAAAGGTCACACGAAGACGCTGTCGTTTCCCCCTCTCGGAGCGCGATGGATCGTCTTCAGGAATTTCTCCTCCAGAGGACCGCGGGCTCAGCCATCCTGTCACTCGTTCTCGCGGGCTGTGGCCAGCCGGCGGCGAACCCCGAGCCTGTAACGCCCCCGCCGCCCGCCGTCAGTGTGGCCGATGTCGTGGTGAAAGAGGTGACTCAGTGGGATAAGTTCAGCGGCCACATCGAGGCGGTAGAAACGGTGGAGATCCGGCCGCGGGTCGCCGGTTACCTCGAGCGGCTCAGTTTCAAGGACGGCAATGAGGTAAAGGAGGGCGAGGTGCTATTCGTGATCGACCAGCGCCCTTTCAAGGCTGAGCTGATGCGTGCCGAGGCAGAGCTCGCGCGGGTGCGCGCCCGCGCCCAGCTGACCCGTGCCCAGGCCATGCGCGCCAAGAGGCTCGTTGAGAAGCGTGTGATCTCCGAGGATGAGTACGACGAGCGCATGGCCGCCGAGGCGCAAGCCAAGGCCGACATCCGCGCTGCCGAGGCGGCCGTAGCGGTCGCCAAGCTCAACCTCGAATACACCGAAGTACGCTCGCCGATCGACGGCCGCGCCGGTCGCGCGCTGGTAACACCGGGCAATCTGGTCAGCGGCGGTGAAATGATCCCGGACGCCACCCTGCTCACGACCGTGGTATCGCTCGACCCCGTGTATGTCTATTTCGAGGGCGACGAGCAGACCTATCTGCGCTACGGCTCGATGGCGCGTAATGGCGAACGGCCAAGCTCGCGCGAGGTTGCGAACCCGGTGCGAGTGGGGCTCGCCAACGAAGAGGGCTTCCCGCATGAAGGGCGCATGGATTTCGTCGACAATCGGCTCGATCCGGCCACTGGCACCATCCGCGCCCGTGCGGTCCTCGACAACAAGGATGGCCTGTTCACCCCGGGATTGTTCGCGCGCATCAAGCTCCTCGGCAGCGGCAAGTTCTCCGCCGTGCTGGTGGACGACAAGGCGATCCTTACCGATCAGGATCGCAAGTATGTCTACGTGCTCGGAGCGGGCGATACCGCTCTGCGACGCGACGTCAAGCTCGGGCGCGTCATCGACGGATTGCGCGTCGTGACCGAGGGTCTCGCCGCCGGCGATACGATCATCGTGCATGGCGTGCAGAAGGTCTTCTTCCCAGGCATGCCGGTCGGCCCGCAGTCGATCGACATGGGCGCTCCGCCACCCACCCTGGGAGATCCGCCATCTGCGGCCGAGGGTGATCAGCACAAACCGGCGAGCACGGCCGAGGAGCCGAGCACATGAAGAACTTTTCGGCCCTCTTCGTCGACCGCCCGATCTTCGCCGCGGTCCTGTCGATCCTCATCTTCGTCGCCGGTCTCATCGCCCTCCCCCTCCTTCCGATCAGCGAATACCCCGACGTAGTGCCGCCTTCGGTGCTAGTGCGCGCGGTGTATCCCGGCGCCAGTCCCAAGGTCATCGCCGAGACCGTCGCCACACCCATCGAGGAGGCCGTGAACGGGGTCGAGCACATGATCTACATGAAGTCGGTGGCGAGCTCCGACGGCGTGATGTCCCTGACGGTCACCTTCAAGCCCGGCACCGACGCCGATCTCGCCCAGGTGCAGGTGCAAAACCGGGTCAACCAGGCCTTAGCGCAGCTGCCCGAGGACGTGCGCCGGCTCGGTGTCACCACCGAGAAGCAGTCGCCGAACCTCACCATGGTGGTGCATCTGCTGTCGCCGAACCAGAAATACGACACCCTGTATCTGCGCAACTACGCCACCTTGCACATCAAAGACGAGCTCGCCCGCATCGATGGGGTCGGCCAGGCCATGATCTTCGGCGGCGGAGATTATTCGATGCGCATCTGGCTCCATCCAGACAAGGTCGCCGCGCGTGGCATGACGGGGGCCGATGTAGTGCGGGCGATCCGCGAGCAGAACGTTCAGGTCTCCGCGGGCACGATCGGCGGCCCCCCGCAGCCGGGGGCGCGCGACTTCACGCTCTCGATCCATACCCAAGGCCGACTCGTCACCGAGGAGGAGTTCGCTGATATCGTCTTGAAGACCGGTGCAAACGGCGAGATGACCCGCCTGCGCGATGTTGCCCGGATCGAGCTCGGCGCCTCCGAATACGCGCTGCGCTCGCTGCTCAACAATCAGCAGGCGGTGGCGGTCGCGATCTTCCAGGCGCCCGGCTCGAACGCGATCGCGCTCTCCGACAACGTGCGCGCTAAGATGGCTGAGCTCTCCCGCTTCTTCCCCGCGGGCGTGACTTGGGACGTGGTCTACGACCCGACGGTGTTCGTGCGTGATTCGATCAAGGCCGTGGTCACGACGCTATTCGAGGCGGTGCTGCTGGTGGTGCTGGTGGTGATCCTGTTCCTGCAGACCTGGCGCGCCTCGATCATTCCTCTGCTCGCGGTGCCGGTATCGATCGTCGGCACCTTCGCGGTGCTGCTCGTGCTCGGGTACTCGATCAACACGCTCACGCTCTTCGGCCTTGTGCTCGCCATCGGCATCGTGGTGGACGACGCCATCGTCGTGGTCGAGAACGTCGAGCGCAACATCGAGAACGGGCTCTCGCCGAAGGCGGCTGCACATCAGGCGATGCGCGAGGTGAGCGGTCCTATTATCGCCATTGCGCTCGTGCTCTGCGCCGTGTTCGTGCCGATCGCGTTCCTCTCCGGGGTGACCGGCCAATTCTACCGCCAGTTTGCGGTCACCATCGCGATCTCGACGGTGATCTCGGCCGTGAACTCACTGACCCTCTCGCCCGCGCTCGCCGCAGTGCTAGTCAAGCCTCACGGCGCGCCCCCGGATCGGCCGGCGCGGATCCTCAACGCGTTCTTCGGCTGGGTGTTCCGGCCCTTCAACCGCGTGTTCAAGCGCGCTGCGCACGCCTATGCCGAAGGCGGACGCCCCGCGCTGCGGCGCGCACCGCTCCTGCTCACGGTGTACGCGGTGTTGGTAGGCGCTACCCTGGTGATGTTCCGCAGCGTGCCGGGCGGCTTCATCCCGACCCAGGACAAGCTGTATCTGATCGGTGGCGTGAAACTGCCGGAAGGCGCCTCGCTCGACCGCACCGAGGCGGTGGTGCGCAAGATGAGCGACCTGGCGCTGTCCACCGAGGGCGTGATCGATGCGGTCGCGTTTCCCGGTCTGAACGCGCTGCAGTTCACCAACACCCCCAATACCGGCACCATCTTCTTCGGCCTGGAGGGCTTCGCCAAACGACACCGCTCCGCGCCGGAGATGGTGGTGGAGCTTATGGACAAGTTCTCCTCCATCCAGGAGGCGTTCGCCTTCGCGATCATGCCACCGCCCATCCTCGGCATCGGCACAGGCTCCGGTTTCTCGCTCTATGTCCAGGATCGGTCGGGTCTCGGCTACGGCGAGCTGCAACAGGCCCTGACGGCGCTGTCCGGCGCACTGTCGCAGGTGCCGGGCATGGGCTTTCCGATCACCTCCTACCAGGCCAACGTGCCACAATTGAGCGCGCAGATCGATCGCACCAAGGCCAAGACACAAGGTGTGGCGTTGACGGAGGTGTTCGAGACCCTGCAGGTCTACCTCGGCTCAGTCTATGTAAACGACTTCAATCGCTTCGGCCGCACCTATCAGGTATATGTCCAGGCAGATGCAGCGTTTCGCGATGAAACCGAGGACGTGGCCGAGTTGCGTACCCGGAACGTTGCCGGCGAGATGGTGCCGATCGGGACGGTGGTGACCATCGACCGAAGCTACGGCCCCGATCCAGTCATCCGTTACAACGGCTATCCGGCCGCTGATCTGTTCGGCGAGGCCGATCCGCGGATCCTCGCCTCGAACCAGGCCATCGCCACTATCCAGACCATGGCGCCGCAGATCCTGCCGGCCGGCATGGGCTACGCCTGGACCGATCTCACCTTCCAGCAAGTCACCGAAGGCAACGCCAATCTCGCGGTGTTCCCGCTCTGCGTGCTCTTGGTGTTTCTGGTGCTGGCGGCGCTCTACGAAAGCTGGACCCTGCCGCTTGCGGTGATCCTCATCGTACCGATGTGCATGCTCTCGGCGCTTCTTGCCGTGTGGTACACCGGAGGTGACAACAACATCTTCGTGAAGATCGGCCTGGTGGTGTTGATGGGGCTCGCCTGCAAGAACGCGATCCTAATCGTCGAGTTTGCACGCGAGCTGGAGCACCAGGGCCGCGGGATCGTCGAGGCGGCGCTGCTGGCCTGCCGCCTACGGCTGCGGCCGATCGTGATGACCTCGGTGGCGTTCATCGCGGGTGTCCTACCGTTGGTGCTTTCGAGCGGCGCCGGTGCCGAGGTACGGCGGGTCATGGGCATCACGGTGTTCTCCGGGATGATCGGCGTGACACTCTTCGGTCTGTTTCTGACCCCGGTGTTTTACGTCGTCATCCGGAGATGGGTGGAACGCGGGCGCGAGCGCAATGGATCGTCTTCAGGACTTTCTTGTGCAGAGGCAACGATCGACTGAGGTGGTTCAGAATCACGATCCCCTAAGTCCGACAGGCTCCTAGCCGATTTTTGGCACGGCGGCGAGTAAGCGTTGGGTATAAGGATGCTGGGGCCGAGAAAGCACCTCATCGACCTCTCCCTGCTCGACGATCCGCCCTTGATACATGACCGCTACCTTATGCGCGATATATTCCACTATCCCCAAGTTGTGCGTGATGAAGAGGTAAGCCAAACCCAAACGACGTTGCAGATCCCGAAGCAACTCCAAGATCTGCGATTGCACGGACACATCCAGGGCGCTGGTCGGTTCGTCACAAACGATGAGCTGGGGACCCACCGCGAGCGCCCGCGCGATACAGATCCGCTGCCGCTGCCCCCCCGAGAACTCATGCGGGTAGCGGCGCGCATAAGCGGGCTCCAAACCAACCTGCTGCAATAGCTCGCGCACCTTGTGTCGTCTCTCTTCACGGTTTTTCCCGATCCGCTGAGCCACCATGCCTTCCTCAATGATATCGCCCGCCATCATGCGGGGGTTCATGGACGAGTAGGGATCTTGGAACACGATCTGGATCTGGGAACGCCGCTTGCGCAACTGCCTTGCGCTGAGTGTAGTAAGCTCTTCGCCCTGGAAGCGCACCGTGCCCGAGGTCGGCCGTATGAGCTGCAGGATCCCCTTGCCGACGCTCGTTTTGCCGCTGCCCGACTCTCCCACCATCGCCAAGGTCTGACCCCTGGCGATCTCCATTGAAACCCCATCCACCGCCTGCACCTGACCCACCACACGCCGAAGCACGCCCTTGCGTATGGGAAAGTGCACTTTGAGATCGTTGACCTCTAGTAACTTGCTTTCCTCTTTTGCCGTCGGGGAGCCAGCCTCTCGGATCCGTTTTGCCTTGTTGGGCAGGGCATCGAACAGCCATTGAGAATACGCATGCTGCGGGGATTCGAAGAAAGTCTCGCGCGCCGCCAGCTCGACTATGCTTCCTCGATACATCACCGCGATTCGGTCTGCCATCTGGTAAGCCACCCCCAGATCATGGGTTATAAACAAGATCGCCATGCCGCTTGTGCGCTGCAGCTCATGGAGCAATTCCAACACTTGAGCCTGGATGGTCACGTCCAGGGCGGTCGTCGGCTCATCGGCGATCAACAGATCCGGGTCCCCCGCAAGCGCCATGGCGATCATGACCCGCTGTTTCATGCCACCGGAAAATTGGTGTGGATACTCCTCTAGGCGGCGCTCCGGCTCCGGAATACGGACGGCATGCAATAGTTTGACAACGCGCGCTCGGCGCGCCCGACCGGTAAGCCGCTGGTGTTGGGTCAAGGCCTCGCCGATCTGGGTCCCCACGCTGAGCACAGGGTTGAGCGAGGTCTGGGGTTCTTGAAAGATCATCGCAATACGAGCACCCCGCACCGCTCGCATCGCCTTCTCCGGGAGCCTGAGTAGATCTTCGCCGTTGAGTCGGACGCTACCGGAAACGACACGGGCGGCGTGCGGCAATAAGCGCATGATGGTAAGCGCGGTAATGGATTTGCCGCAACCGGATTCCCCGAGCAGCACGAAAGTCTCTCCCCGGTTGATGGTGAAAGAAACCCCTTCCAGCGCGCGGATGGGGTGATTCCCCGCGCTAAACCATGTCCTCAGGTCTTCAACCGCCAATAGCGGCGAGGTGGTCATTTGATCAAATTCTGCCAGTGTGCCCCGCAATACTACCACGGCATATCGTGGTTTCCACCGATATCCGCGGTAGACGCCAGCACAGGCGCGAGTTGATCAATTGTCTAGGAGTCTGTCGGACTTAGGGAACCGTAGCGAGGCGAGTGGAAAATCGAGGACAGATTTTCGATCATTTGAGGCGAATAGTGGTAACTATTTAACGAAAATGATCGGAAATATGGACCGATTTCCCACCGCCACAGTAGGTTCTTCCTAAGTCCGACAGGCTCCTAGTGTAGTGTCCCTTAAATAACTTTACAGTTAAGCCGCCTTCTTTTTCCTCGAGGCAGGGTGGATCCGGGCTTGATCTGCTCCATCTTGACCCGCGCCCGCTCGATCTTCTTGATGATGCCCTCGACGGTGGCCGTCCAGATGAAGGGCTTGGGATTTTGGTTCCAGGCTTGCCTAAATTCCTCGATCGCCTCTTTTAAATCCGGCACGCTCACGAAGCTGCCGCGCCGGGGCGATCCCCCGATGCCCTGCTCGCGGACCCGCGTGCGCCACAGTTGCACGGTGGGCCGGCTTACGCCGAGTTCTTCGGCGATCGACACATTGTTCTGACCCGCCAGGGCGCCCAAGATACTCCGGCAGCGCAGCGCCACCTGTTGCGGAGTTCCGTGTGCGGATCCCCATGTCTCCAGCGGCGTGCGTTCAGCCGGCTGCAACTTGAACGCCACGCTGGTGGTCGGCATGAGCGAGACCATAGCAATCACTGGAAAGTCTGTAAAGTTATTTAAGGGACACTACACTAGATTTAGCTGTTGGCTTAGGGTCATACATCGTTAGCTCTCCTCAATC
>JBOIEG010000636.1:0-4937 GCA_050740915.1 Gammaproteobacteria bacterium
TCATCTCGAAGCTGTACCAGCACTTCAGGGTGCGCGTCACCCCTACGGCCTACAGGATACTCTGTGTACGCTTCGCCTGTTTCGTTCGTCGCTCCCTCGACTTCTCCACAGACGCAACACTCGATACAGGGTGGGTGGCTAGCCCTTACCCGACAGGGACTCTCACCCTGCAAGATGCGCCGAGCTTTTCCCAGCGCGATAGCGACCGAACTCAACGGTTCTTTAAGGTAAAGTCGAACGATCGTGACGCCTGTCACACCATTGACGATGAGGGCGCGAGGATCAGAAAAAGACACGGAGCAATCCGGCATATGGGTTTGGCGGCGGGGGTCCGCGCCGACGGCACGGACAGTGAGATTTTGAAATGATCCTAATTTTCGTGATACCAGGATTTCTCTCACCAGCTTGTATGTGTGGGATCAGGTGGAAATGCGCAGGCGTTTACCATTGATCAGTGTTAAAAAAGACAACGCCAGGCGCCAAGACCGAAGCGCTTCGCGCACGATTGGTGACGCTGTTTAAAGCACACCTTGGAACAGTCGGCCGCCGTATGGGGCAACTAAATGCCCAACTGAAGTTCCTCGATCTGGATAAGCGTTAAAACTCGCTGAGCTTCAGTAGGTGACAGCCGGGTTGCTGCCGGTCATCGGCGGTGGTCGCAGCTGCCTTCGAGGCGACGCGCGGGCGGCACGCGCATCGAACATGTCGTTTGCTTCTCTGTTGGATTTTTTAAGAGATCGAGGCTTACGGGGCTCGATCTAGAAACCAACAGATAGCCCAACTCAAGGAAAAGCGAGCTTAGAAAACCCTATCCCGCCTACAAGAGAAGAACACCAACGCGAAGCGGTTTAGTCCAATCAGCGATCACAATGGAGCGGAATACACAATATGCCGACGCGCAAGGTCAAGGCCATTACCGAAGAACTCTGTGGACCCGGTTTCTCGGCCTCGACCTTTTCAGTGATCAACAAAGGATTGGATGAACCGGTTGCGCATCCTGATGTGGAGAAGCCTAATCCCTAACCGTAGATGCGCGAACGACGTCGCGACCGTCCGCTGTAACGCCCCGAAGCTGCCTCTGGATCGCCGCTAGGCGCCCCGGCCGGATCCTTCTCGGCATCGTCGATGCCCAGAATCAGCCGCTACCAGCCAATCGAACGTGGCGGCAAGCTTCGTGTGCGGGCCGCGATCAGGACCACGCCGCAATGGCAACAGCAGGCAGTGGAGGCGGTTGCTGATGAGCATCTCGGCTGCCGCGAAGTAGTCGCCAGACGAAGCCACTGTCAACCCGGCGCGGATGCGCATCCTGCAGATGGCGTTGAATTCACGGCCGTCATCAGCCTTCATCTATGATTTCGGCACGGTTGCCGCATTTCGGTATCCTTGTTCGACGTCGGCGATCAACTTGTCGTAGACCGATCGTTTGATGTAAGTCTCGATCAACGACCGCTGCTCATCGTCGAACAGTTCGTAATACTTCTTCATATGCTGGGTCACTATGGAACCCTTCACATTCGATTTCCACTTTTCTCTGGCGCGCAGCAAATCGTCGACGGCGCTAACATATCGCGTGGTCATTTCTGCGCAGCGCGGGAGCTGCAAATAAGCGCACAGCTTTTCGGCTTCCTTAACAACTTGTGTCGTAAGATTGGCGTAGGTCATCATCAAGTGATTTGGTAGCGATCGATGCTTGGCCGTTGCCTCCAACCGTTCGATTCCAATAGCTCACACATTTTTCCAAATTCCACCCACTTCCCCTCCAAGCTTGTGGGTACTTGTGTGTGACCTCGTAGAGCGAAGCAACAACGTCCCGGCCGTCGCGGATCAGATGGATGTACAAGGGTTCGGGAACAAAGCGGTCGATCGTCGGAATGTGAAGAACGTGATTGGGAGTCTTCTCCACCCAAACGCGCTTGCCGCAAGCAAGCGCCTGCGCGTCGGCCACAACTCGTCGGGCAAGACTTTTCTGGCGCCAAATGCCGAACTCCAACGCATGGGGAACCGGCTGTTGTAGCTCTTGGCAGATCTCACGGAATACTCGTCGAACCCGGTTTGACGAAATGCCCAGCATGCGGGGGATTCGTCGCCCCGGGACCAAGTGTTCAAAAAAGTGAGACTCGGGAAGTGCCCATACGTCCGGATGCGCGGCCAGGATGCTCTGTAGCAACGTGGTACCAGAACGCGGGCATCCGACGACGAAAACACGCTTCACACAGGTAGAACTTCGAATACTTTTGGAATCCGATTTGGTGGATACTACCGTGTTCACGGATATACATCGCACGTGAGCGAAGCCTTTTGTGAAGAAAGACAGGCACTGCCCTGAACATTTTTACTAGGGCGGTCGTCGCAAAAGATACGCGATGTGCGATCTCAGCCGGGGCACGATTCGAAGTCTTTGGTTGGACTAAACATTTCGGTTTCGATTCGCATGGTGGTGAAAGAGAGGTACGATGATACTGCATCATCAGTATAGCCGAAGGGTATGATTCTTGTCAGTCACATGCGGTTCGCTGCACCCCCCGATCTAGTACTAGTATACACAAGGCATTGAAGGCGCGGTGCACATCGGCAATCGTCTTCACCTGCATGGTTGCGAACACTTCAATGAGTCCCAGAGCCCGCCGATAGGGCGCGATCTCCCATACTCGAAAGCAAAACCGTACCGCCTTGCCCAAGCCATTCAACACCTGCTGCGAAAAACTCCGTTTGAACTAACGTGCCACTGTGCTAAGGTGCTTGCGCTCCATCCGAAACCTCCGATCAGATCGGGCGGAGAACTCAAAATTCCTCCTATTTTTCAACAAGTTTAAAGATCTTACCTATGAGGGATGTCTTAATCAATGCGGATTTCGGTTGTTATCCCTTGCTACAACGCTGGATCTTGGATTGGGGATGCGCTGCGCAGTGTGGCGGGTCAGAAATACCAGCCGGACGAGGTGATCGTCGTCGACGACGGCTCAACGGATAACTCGGTTGAGTGGATCAAGTCATGCGGTGTGCCGCTGCGGCTGCTGCATACGACCCGGGCCAACGGCGCGGGTGCCCGGAACGCGGGGATCAAAGCGGCGAAGGGTGATTGGATCGCGTTTCTTGACGCGGACGACGTTTGGTACCCGAACCACCTCGAGCGTATTGTCGAGCTGGTGAGCGGCACCGGCGATATAGCTTTTATTAATCACTACGACAGCATGTGTGGTGGTGCTGATCGGTCTCGTGATTCCGTGCCTTACCCGTGGCCTTTGAAGGTGCCGACGACCGGTCTGACACACGGGGCGTTTATTGAATATTTTTCACGCTGCCAGTGGTTCGCTGGGATGTCCGGGATGGCGGTAAATGCTGGGGTGTTGCGGGAAGTCAGCGGCTTTGATGAAGCCCAAATCCGTCGACATGATATCGAGTTATGGCTTCGGGTCATCCGAGGACGGACGTGGTCGTACGACACGGTGGTGTCTAGCGCGTATCGCGTCGATACAGCGGGCAGCATTTCGCGGAAGATCGCCAGCAGAGAGTATTACTTTTTGAAGGCGATGCTGAAGAACCAGGACGGGTATCGGGGGACGTCGATGGGTCGGCTAATGCGTGTCTTGTCGCGGCGTGCGATGAGCGGTGCGCTCACGGACGGCGATGCTGCGGATCGCCAACGGGCGATCGGGGCGGCTTGGCTTTACCTGCGGGGTGTGAACAAGATAATATTTTCGGTGGCCCGCGTGTTCCCGTGGATGTTCCGTTGGCTGAACCGTGTGAGGCGAGCGGTGGTATTAAGGAAGGTGGATCCATCGTAGGGACGAGGGGAGCGTCGAGCGGTGGGTGGCGGATGGCAAATGGGTGTAGAGGAGCTTATTGTATTGCTCCGCTTCTTATGGACACGACGTAAAGTGATACTTGAGGTTTGTTTTACGGAGGTTGGAGATGTCGACGAAAGTGGAGCCAAGTGCCGAGGAGCGGACGCAGCTGGTGCTGCGGATGCTGAGCAAAGAGGAGCCGAAAGGTTCGGCTAGGAGTTTTACCGTAACACCAGCGCCCTTGATGAGGCGTGCGTCGTTGTACCAGGGTAAGCCACTCATCTAAATCGCGCTGAAAGTCTTCTAACGTGGGATTAGCGTGGGATAGATCTTCTTTCGGAACGTCACCCGGTAGAACTCATTGAGCACCGCTTTATGGAAGCGCTCGCAGATCCCATTGGTTTGGGGGCTTTTGGTTTAGTGCGCGTATGGTCGATGTTCTCGACCGCCAGGTAGAGCTCATACGCATGATGCTCGGGATTTCCGCAATACTCAGTTCCCCGGTCGGTAAGGATCCGGGAGAGCGGGATCTGCTGTTCGCCAAAGAAGAAGAGCACACGGTCATAGAGTAAGTCGGCCGCCGTCAACGAGGTCTTTCGATGGTAGAGTTTCGCAAACGCCACCTAGCTGTAGGTATCGATGAAAGTTTGCTGATAGATCCGGCCCACGCCCTTGAGCGTCCCAGAATAGAACGCATCCTGGGTCCCGCAATAACCGGGGCATTCGCTTTCAAGCTCTCCGTGGCTTCCTTCTCTTGTTTGGCCTTCTCCAGGGCGACCACCTGGGGAGACACTTAAGCCTTCTTTCTTCAATTCGTTGGACACCCGTACTTGCCCCCAGGCCGGCTGCTCAACCGCCAGACGAGTCGTTGGGTTCGGCTCAACGGCGTACTTTGGGCGTTGGGTATGGCCCGCTCGGTGTGGTACGCCAAGCCGCTGGTGGTGGAGCGTCGGAAGCCGCGGAACTTGTCAACGACTTTGAGACATCTTTCCAAAGAATTTAGTGTTGCTTATGCTCGGTCGCCAGCGGGTTGATCCAGACGGCTTCGGGCTTTTCCGGTGGCTTGGGGTGCCGACGCACGAATCGTTCTGGGTGGCGTGCGTAGGCGGCACTCAGCACGGTCTGGCGGCATTGGATCACGGTGTCGGCGTG
>JBOIEG010000637.1:0-1905 GCA_050740915.1 Gammaproteobacteria bacterium
CCCCATGTCTCCAGCGGCGTGCGTTCAGCCGGCTGCAACTTGATCGCCACGCGGGTGTTCGGCATGAGCGAGACCATAGCAATCACTGGAAAGTCTGTAAAGTTATTTAAGGGACACTACACTAGTAGGCTGAGAAAAGGAAATCCTAAACGCATATTTCTCCGTCGATCGATCTCGCAAGCCGTAAGGCTTCCAGGAGCGGAGATGCTGCTCAGGATCTAGTCTCGCGCGATTGCTTGACGGATACCACCGCGTAGCTGACCCGCTTCAATATTTCCCCACAAGACTTCATGGCCTATCGGCAACGCACGATGGTTCGGTACGCAAAGCCAGATCCGGTAGAACAATCGACGCTGCTCGGGCATGTCTTCAAAGGGCATGCGGGCGTGGTAGATAACGTGATTGTTAAGAAACTGCATGTCACCCGGCTTTATCTCCATCTCAAAGCAAAGCTCCTCGGCAAGCGCCGCCAAGACATCGAGCGCTTCCCATTGGGCATCCGATAAATTTGGGACCTGCGGGAATAACTGTGCGGCTTCAATGTAAGTGCGCGAGTAGTGGCTGGTGAACTTGCCGTTTCTGATCCCGAATACGGGTAGCGTATACACCATGTGCTCGCCGCCCTCTTCCTCGCCAAGGCGCGAGCGATAGATGTCGCGGAACAGTAACTCCAGCAGCTCAGGGCGACGCTTTAGCATTTCGTTATGCACCGCGACTGAGCTCGCCACCTTGCTGATGCCGCCCGTCTTGGCCGACCGGATACACAACAGGCCCACGACGTCCGCCCGGTCGGTGTGAAAGCGAAGCGCTGCGCTCGATGAAACGCGCGCCCGAGATGATAAGAAAACGTCAATGTCGGTAGTTTTTACCTGTCCGTATCGTGTGCCCACGTCTGACCCTTCGTCGCAGATCTCGCGAAGGAGCTGGCCATAGGCATTTTGGTAGACAAGCGTGCCGAGATGACTACCAATGGCCATGCATAGCGTGCGAAGCTCGCTGTCGGTGTAGTTCTCTACCGGCAGGCCGTTGAATTTCACCAGACCACATCCGTCTTCCAATTCTCGAGAGACGTCTGTGAGTTTGGCACCGAGGGAGGGGAGCAAAAACTCATCTTTCGTGATACTTTCCGAATTGAGGCCACGTGCCAGAACTCGCTCAAGCGCGGCGTCGATCTCTGCGATGTCGCCCGCAGAGAGTCTTCGCACCCAGACCTGGCTAGGACGTATTTCGTGGCCGTGCCAAGCGCAAGGTTCCAACAGTTGCCGATTTATCAACGCGTGCTTCGACCTCAAACCAGATGCCGGTAGCTCGGAAAGTGGGCCGGGGAGTAAAGCCGTAACGTTGGAAAGGTCAACCTATTACACATGGCATTATCTATGCCTCCTCCGCAGAATTTGTGGGTACTGATCTGAGGCGTATTTATGCATCTGATTCATTACTTGGAATAAAGTTACGTTCTATAGGTCCGAAATTTTGGGTATCAAAAAAACTGTTGGGCTGTGGGTATGTGGGCAACAGGGAAGTTGTCCATATATCCACAGCCAGAGCCTGTAGGACTTGCGTCAGAATCGTTGTTTTCCTCAGACGCCCTTAACTCCATGGGGTCTATAAGTAGAAAACTACCCACAAATTTTGCTGAGGAGCCATGATTAAGCTGTATGGTGTCGGACTTTCGTTTAATGTCAGCAAGGTGCGTTATTGTCTCAATTATTTGAACCTCAAGTACGACTGGGTGCAGACCAATCCGATTGCCGATGAGAACCGGACACCGGAATATCTAAATATGGCTCCTCAGCAAAATTTGTGGGTAGTTTTCTACTTGATAGACCCCATGGAGTTAAGGGCGTCTGAGGAAAACAACGATTCTGACGCAAGTCCTACAGGCTCTGGCTGTGGATATATGGA
>JBOIEG010000638.1:0-7395 GCA_050740915.1 Gammaproteobacteria bacterium
CCGGATTTAAAAGAGGCGATCGAGGAATTTAGGCAAGCCTGGAACCAAAATCCCAAGCCCTTCATCTGGACGGCCACCGTCGAGGACATCATCAAGAAGATCGAGCGGGCGCGGGTCAAGGTGGAGCAGATCAAGCCCAGATCCACCCTGCCCCGAGGGGGAAAAGAAGGCGGCTTAACTGTAAAGTTATTTAAGGGACACTACACTAGATTTGACTGGGGTGTCTGATGCTAAGCGGATGCGGGAGATCGACCGCTGGATCAAAGGGGATTGAGAGATGCATTATCACCGAAACTACGTGTTTCGCGAGGCATTGAGACCCATTAATATCTCTCGACAAGCAAGACATCGATCAGGCGAACGTACGTATGCGCAAATGTCCGCAATGGGAGCAGCTCGAAGCGGCGCGTGATGAAGCGCTCAAGTCCGCACCGGGCGAGTGAAGGCGGCCCCAACGGTTACATGACATGCGCGCCAGAGGGCATAGACATGACACAAGGTAGAGGGAAGAAGCTAACATTCTCTTGGTCCTCGCAGGACAGTGGAACGAGGAGTTCGGGTGCGGAAACCGTGCGCGTTTTGCCTGCCCGCCGTTGGACATTCTATCTCCTCGTGCTTCCTACGGTTGTAGGCGTCGCTTTGTTGGCCATTTTCTTCTTGGCGGCTTTTCTAGCCTTTTCTGTATTGGCTGCTGTTGCTCTAGGACTGTGGTTTTGGTGGGCGCGATGGAAACTTGGCAAATTGGCCAGTGCTAAGACGCTGGATGGAGAGTATGTAGTGATCGAGGAGACCCAAACTATCGAGAAGAAAAAGGACAATAGAGATTGACGAGCGAGCCGAAGGCTGCCGGGCACGGTTCTCATGGTCCTATCGAGCTCCAAACCGTGGTGCGGGCTGCATCGGTGTAAGGATTGTAGCCGTGTTCCCAACTAAGGCCATGGTCCGTATCGCGGCAGGTGTCTGTGGGATCAGATGATCGACAGCGCCGTGGATCTTAATGCATGACCTGCTTATTTTTGAGAAGGTTGGATGAGCTCCAACCAGCGTTTTATTTAAGGAAGCTCTGAACAAGACTCAGAGTCCGTTCGCCCTGATGCCTGTCCTGAGCTCCTGAGGTATCGAAGGGCGAAGGGTATAGAAGAGCGAACGGTCAAGATGAGAATCAAGGCATTACCCGTTCATACTTCGATACCTCAGTAAGAACGGGTAACGTGTTCAGAGCGTTCTTAACTGATGAGGACATCATGACGAAAGCTATTTGGAAAGGGACGGTGCTAGCAGAGAGCGACCGTGTAGAGACAGTGGAAGGTAACGCCTATTTCCCGCCTGATTCGGTCAAACGGGAATATTTACGCCCGACCGATGCCCACACCGTGTGCCCTTGGAAAGGGGTGGCGAGTTATTACGACGTGGTGGTCAATGGCGCGGTGAACAAGGAAGCGGCGTGGTACTACCCGGCGCCGAAACAAGCGGCGGCGAAAATCACGGGTTATGTGGCGTTCTGGAAGGGCGTAGAAGTAACGCCTTGAGGCAGTTTTGCCGGGGCAAGACCCCTATGCCGGATTTGCCGGGTCGTGTCGCCATTATCGGCAGCCGTACGCACCACCAAAATGTCTATGGCATGCTGCGAAAGACCACCTTGCGGACATTAACTCGACGGCGTAAAGTAATTTGTGGTTGCGTCGCGAGGCCGCCAGGCTTTTTGCACAAACATCCGACAACATGATGATTGCTATCCATCGACCGTCATTGGTCTTGGTGCTTGTTTCCTTCGCCGCCTGCTCCAGTGGTGACGATGAAACGAACCGATCGGACCCGAGTGTCGATCACGTGTGGAAGAAACAGACAGATACTATTGAGAAAGCCAAAGAAATAAACGGCCTCATTCAAGACCACGCGATCGGCAGCTTCGGGCGATAGAAGATCGAGGTAAATAGGTGGTGTGGGGCCAAGAAAATTAGGTGGGAGAACATGATATGAGTCAGATTTTGCAAGAGGTGTTGGCGGCGAATGCCCAGTACGCGAGCAATTTCGGTGATAAGGGTAAGTTGCCGTTACCGCCCGCAAGGCGATTTGCGATCCTTACCTGCATGGACGCGCGCCTGCAGCCTTCGAAGTACGCGGGTCTTTCAGAGGGAGATGCGCACGTCATCCGCAACGCGGGTGGACGGGCAAGCGACGATGCCATCCGTTCCTTGGTAATCTCGTATAAGTTGCTCGGAACGCGCGAATGGTTCGTGATCCATCACACGGACTGCGGGATGGAGTTTTTTACCGATGAGGTAATGCGCGGTCTACTTCGTAGCAGTCTCAAGACAGCGGCCTTGGATCCGAGCGGTTTTCGCGACGTCGGTCCGGGGCCAGGTTCTACGGAAGGAGACTATATCGACTGGCTCACCATCAAGAACCGGGAAGAGAGCGTCACCGCCGATGTGCGGCGCATCCGTGACCACCCCTTGGTACCCAAAGACATCTCCATTTACGGTTTTATCTACGACGTGAAGACCGGCCGATTACTGGAAGTGAAGAGCGCCATGGAGGTTGGGCGGGCGTCCTGATTGGGGAGTGAGGGATGACGGCGGTGCCGCAGCGGCGGCGCCGCCTCATCGTGCATGGAGGTGAACATGGTCTGGTTGAGGATCGGTGTATTCATGGTGCTTGCAGCCGCAGTCGCGCCTCAAGCGTTCTCCGCGGCCAGCCAAGCGAGCGCTTGGGATGCGTTCGTGAATGAATTCATGGAGGACTATCTCGCCGCGCATCCGAGCTTTGCCGTGCGGGCCGGTCGCCACGAGCTCAACGGCAGGCTTCCTGACTGGCGTCCCGAAGCGCTGGATAAGGAGATCGAACGGCTTAAATCGGCGCGCCGACAAGCAATGGGATTCGATGCAACGTCCTTGGATCCACGGCAGCGCTTCGAGTGCGATTATCTCCTGAGCTTCATCGACAAGGAGCTGTTCTGGCTGGATACCGCGCGCTGGCCCTATAAGAACCCGATGTTTTACTCCCGTGCGCTGGATCCGAATGTCTACATCACCCGCGACTACGCGGCGCTTGCCGAGCGCATGCGCGCTTACATCGCTTATGCCAAGGCGGTGCCAATGGCCGTCGAGCAGATCCGCAATAATCTCAAGACACCGCTGCCGCGCAGCTATATCGATGTGGGCAAGACCGTCTTCGGCGGGCTGGCCAAGTATTACCAAAAGGACATCCCGGCCGTCTTCGCTGAGAGTTTGTGAAAAAACCGTCGCGAGCGAAGGAAGGTCGCGTTCCGCCGGAGTGCAGGAACCGCAGTGTATATTGAAATACATGAGGATCCCGAGCACCGCCGGAACGCGAGATCCCGAGCGCAGTAGGTTTTTTCACAAACTCTGAGGTCGATGACGGGCCCCTGCGAGCGGCGTTCAAAGCGGCCACTGGGAAGGCGATCAAGGCCATGGAGGCGCTGGTTGCCTGGCTGGATGAGCAACGCGGCACCGATGATTTTGCTATGGGCGCCGACCTATTCCAAAAGATGCTTTGGGAGCTTTGGGAGACGGAGAGGGTGAACGCGCCGCTCGCGCGGATCGAGCAGGTCGGGCGCGAAGATCTAGAGCGCAACCTCGCTGCATTGCGCAAAGCCTGCGATGTCTATGCCGAAGGCAAGGCGCTTAATGAGTGTGTGGCCAAAGTGCAGACGGTAAAACCGAAGGACGCGGTGGTAGGGGCGCGCCAGCAGCTTGATGCGCTCAAGCGCTTTCTGGTCGCCAAAGACCTGGTCACGATCCCCGGGCCGGAGCAGGCGCTAGTCGCCGAGTCGCCTCCTTATGCGCGTTGGAACATCGCCTACATCGACACCCCCGGCCCCTTTGACAAAGAGCTGCCCTCCATTTACTACATCGCGCCGCCTGATCCCGCTTGGTCAGAGGCCGAACGTCTGGCCTACGTTCCCTCCGAGGCCTACCTGTTGTTCATCACCGTACACGAGGTGTGGCCGGGGCATTTCCTACAATACCTGCATTCCAACCGCTCGCCGTCCAAGTTCGGCCAGCTCTTTGTGGGCTATGCCTTCTCCGAGGGCTGGGCGCATTACACCGAGGAGCTAATGTGGGCGGTGGGGCTCGATGAAGGCGATCCCAAGACCCAGGTTGGCCAGCTACTGGGCGCGCTGAAGCGCAACGTACGCTATCTCTCGGCGATCGGCCTGCACACCAAGGGCATGACTTTGGAGGAGTCGGAGCACATGTTCCGTGAGCTCGCCTATCAGGACCCGGGCAATGCCAGGCAGCAAGCGGCGCGCGGCACCTTCGATCCCGCCTATCTCAACTACACGCTGGGGAAGCTCATGATCCGCAAGCTGCGCGAGGAGTGGACTAAACCACGCGGCGGGCACAGGGCCTGGCGCGCCTTCCACGATCGGTTTCTTTCTTACGGTGGCCCACCCATCCCCGTAATCCGCGCCACGATGCTGGGGCCAAATGCCGGACCGGCACTGTGACGGCGGAATGTTAGCAGTCGATCGAGATCAGCGTGAGTCGAATGCCAGCGAATCAACCTCTCTGAGAGCTTGTGAAAAAATCGTCGCGAACGAAGGGAGATCGCGTTCCGCCGGAGCACAGGAGCGTTTCGCCGGGAGCGAAACGGCGCGCAAGCCCCGAGGGGGCGAGTTTCAAGGATGAGACGAGCAGCCGGAGTGTAGGTACGAACTTCAGCCGGATGCGTCATGACCTGTCTCGACGTTCGACCCCCACCCTCGCCCTCTTTCCCTCGAAGGGGGAGGGAAGGGGTGGGGGTGAGCTTGGAAGGAGATACCGATGAGCCTGGATCCCGTTATTCTTTCGCGTCTCCAGTTCGCCTTTGTCATCGCCTTCCACTTCCTGCTGCCCGCGTTCACGATCGGGCTCGCCTCCTACATCGCGGTCCTGGAAGGGCTGCTCCTGGCGACCAAGAAGCAGGTCTATCTCCGGATCTCGACCTTCTGGATCAGGATCTTCGCCGTGGCGTTCGGCATGGGGGTGGTATCGGGAATCGTCTTGCCGTACCAGCTCGGCGCCAACTGGAGCCGTTACTCCGACGCGACCGCGAACATCGTCGCTCCGCTGATGGCCTACGAAGCCCTGATGGCGTTCTTCCTCGAGGCGGGGTTCCTCGGCGTGCTGCTCTTCGGGCGCAAGCTCGTCCCGCCGTGGGCACACTTCTTCTCCGCGCTGATGGTCGCGATCGGGACGCTCCTCAGCGCGTTCTGGATCCTGGCGGCGAACAGTTGGATGCAGACACCCGCCGGCTTTGAGATCGTCGACGGACGGTTTGTCCCGACCGATTGGCTGGCGGTCATCTTCAACCCGTCGTTCCCGTACCGGTTCCTGCACACCGTGACCGCCGTCTATCTCACCACCGCGTTCACGGTGATCGGAGTCGCGGCCTGGTATCTGCGGCACGGCCGCTACCTCGACGAGGCGAAGGTGATGATCGCGATGGGCGTGATCCTCGCCTCGGTGCTGGTGCCCGCGCAGGCGTTGCTCGGAGACCGGCACGGGTTGAACACGCGCGAGCATCAACCGCAGAAGCTCGCGGCGATGGAGGCCCTGTGGGAGACGCGCGCCGGGGCGCCGGCGGTGCTGTTTGCGCTTCCGGACGAGGCGGCCGAGACGAACCGCGCCGAGCTGTCGATCCCCAAGCTCGGGAGCCTCTATCTCACCCACAGCTTCGACGGCGTGGTGCAGGGGCTCAAGGACTTTCTGCCTGCGGACCGCCCGCCGGTGGTGCCCGTGTTCTTCGCCTTCCGGGTGATGGTCGGCATGTGGGCGATCATGTTTGCGCTCACGGCCTGGGCGTGGTGGCTCGCCTGGCGCAAGCGGCTCTTCGGCAGCCCGGCGTTCCTACGCGCCGCAACCTGGGCGATCCCGACCGGCTATGTCGCCGTCACCGCCGGCTGGATCACGACCGAGGTCGGCCGGCAGCCGTACGTAGTCTACGGACACCTGCGCACCGCGGACGCGGTGACGCCGACGCTCACGGGCGGCGACGTCCTGGCATCGCTCCTCACCTACATCGCGGTGTACATCGTCATCTTCGGCGCCGGCGTCTACTACCTCGTGCGGCTGGTGCAGCGGGGCCTGCCGGAGCGGATCGAGGGGCGCGAGCTGCGGCCCGAACAACGCCCAGCCCGGCCGCTGTCGGCGGCCACCGAGTCCGACGGCTGAGCGAGAGCTGCCATGGCCCTCGACCTCGTGCCCATCTGGACTGTCATCCTCGCCTTCGGCGTGTTCATGTATGTACTGCTCGACGGCTTCGATCTCGGCGTCGGGATCCTCTTCCCCTTTGCCCCCGACGATCGCGCACGCTCCCTGATGATGGCCTCGGTCGCACCGATCTGGGACGGCAACGAAACCTGGCTGGTGTTTGGCGGATTGGCGCTGTTCGCGGTGTTCCCGCTCGCCTTTGCGATCATCTTTCCGGCGCTCTACTTCCCGTTCCTCGCGATGGTGCTGGGCTTGATCTTCCGCGGCGTCGCCTTCGAATTCCGGCCAGCCACGCGCACGAGCAGCAAGCGCTGGGACCAGGCGTTCTTCTGGGGCTCGCTCGTCGCGACCTTCGCCCAAGGCTGCGTGCTCGGCAAGTTCGTGCTGGGGTTCGAGGTGAGCGGGCGGCAGTACGCCGGGACGAGCTGGGACTGGGTGCATCCCTTCGTGCTCGCGGTGGGCGTCGGGCTCGTCTTCGGCTACCTGTTGCTCGGCGCAACGTGGCTGGTGATGAAGACCGAAGGTGCGCTGCAGGACTGGGCGCGCGCGAGGGCGCGGGTGGGACTGTTCGGCACGCTCGCCTTCATTGGCATGGTGAGCCTCTGGACCCCGTTCCTCGACACGAGGATCGCCGCGCGCTGGTTCTCGTGGCCCAATATTGCCCTTCTCGCGCCGGTGCCGATCGCAACCGCAGCGATTGGCTGGTGGCTGTGGGCTTCGCTTCGTCGCGGGCGCGACATCGCGCCATTCATCGCCGGGATGGGGCTGTTCGCGACGTGCTATCTCGGGCTTGCGATCAGCATGTTCCCGTACGTCGTGGCGCCGAAGATTACCCTGTGGGACGCAGCCGCCGCGCCGCAGTCGCAGGCGTTCCTGCTGATCGGCACGCTGTTCCTGCTACCGATCATCTTGATGTACACCGGCTGGTCGTACTGGGTGTTCCGCGGCAAGGTCCGGGCTGACGCGGGGTATGCACCATGACCCGTAACGGATCTAGCAGCGCAGCCACCGAAAACCCTATGAAACTCGTCCCTCGTGCCGCAGATCCGTATCTGAGAGTTTGTGAAAAAACCGTCGCGAGCGAAGGAAGGTCGCGTTCCGCCGGAGCGCAGGAACCGCAGTGTATATTGAAATACATGAGGATTCCGAGCACCGCCGGAACGCGAGATCCCGAGCG
>JBOIEG010000639.1:0-4109 GCA_050740915.1 Gammaproteobacteria bacterium
CCTTGGCCTTGACGATGAAGTGGCCGCCGTGGGCGAGGATCTGAGCCAGATACGCTTTGATGAAGAACATCCGATCCCCGAGGAACAACCCTCCTCTCATCGTGTTGAGGGCGGGGACGTTATGCACTTCGGATTCTTTGTCGGGGGTCAGGGTCACCCTTTCCAATCCCTCGCTCAAGAGTTCCATGGTCACGTGCAGTTCCACTGCCGCCGGGCTTAGCTTGGTGAACCGCCCGGGAAAGGTCTTCTTCAAAGTGGATTTCACGGCAAAAGAGCTCCCGTCGTGAATCGTGATATGCGTAAATTGTGCAAACGGACTTTGGGGCGCGAAGCGCAAGACCCCACTCGTGAGCCGCGCCATCAACTGCTCACAGAGACCGCGCATGAAAGTGAATGACGCACTCTGCCGAGAGTAGCGTCTGCCTCCTGAAGAGCGATTGCGCGTCCACCAAACCCCCAGCGGCCCACTGATGAAGACGCCGGAGAACTGGTTAGCCGAGCAGTTTGACACAAGGAGGCATCATAAGTGTTAGGCGCAACTCGTTACGCCCCATGTCGAGACAAACGCAACTCAAGGTGCCGCTTAACGTGCGGCCATTCGCTGGCGAGGATGCTGTAGATCGCGGTGTCCCGGACGGTGCCGTCGCGGCGAAGCCCGTGGTGACGAATAACGCCGTCCTTCTTTGCCCCCAAAGCCTCAATCGCTCGTTGCGAGGCTAGGTTGAAATTATCGGTTCGCAAGCCGACCACTTTACACCCCAGCGTATCGAACGCGTGACCGAGCAGTAACAGCTTACAGCCTGTGTTGACGTGGCTCCGTTGCCAGCGCCTCGCGTACCACGTGTAACCGATTTCGACTCGATCGATCGCGGGTACGATATCGTGATAGCGCGTGCTCCCAACGATCATTGCACTGGTCAATTCGCGTACTGCCCACGGCAGCATATGCCCGTCCCGCTGGCCACCGAGCGCGGTGGCAACATACGCCTCGTTCGGGAACCGACGTAAGCCACAGCTCCCAGAGCTTGCCATCGGCTGCGGCGGCAGCTAATTGATGGTTATGCTCATGACTCAGCGGCTCCAGTCGAACGCCGTATCCCTCCAGGCTAATTGGCCGTACCGCAATCACTTTTCCTCCCCAACGAGATCTGTGCGGTGCGTTTCCGTCGCGCCCAACGCCTGAGTTAAGGGGACAAGACCGCAACGCGGTCTTGTCCCCTTGAATGAATAGTTAGGTGCCACCGCGATTGGCGGTAACCCGGCGAACAACCGATGCCACGAAGCCGCGGAGGAGGGCGCCAAGCAGTGACGCCGAAAACCCCACCACCGGTGCCGCGAAGGCATTCTCCCTTAAGGCGAGGGTCATGATCCCCCCCCAACCCACGACAAAAAGGACGAGCCCCAAAGACGAAACGAGTGTTCCGGGTTTGGCCATTAGATGAAATCGGGACACGTCCAGGGGAATGAAAATAATCACACTGACGAACGCGGCGATAAGCAGGACCACGACGATCTTGCCCGCAAGCGGCTGTCCCTTTTGTACGGGTGGTTTGAAGCGTTCCTCGAGCACGTCCTTGTTGACGCGGAAGACGCTCACTGTGCTCGCCACCGTGGCAACGAAAACCACCCCAAGAAACACCCAAGAACGCCACCAGTCCAGAGTACCTGCTGGCAAAAATAGCAAGCCACTGAAGATGGCCACATTAAAGACGACACCGCCGATTAATTTGAAGAGGGCCATGTGCACCTTGCCGTTGCCGTGACGACCTGGCTGGCTAACGAAATAAGATCAGCCGATATGATCGCAGCGCGCCGTCAAGCAAGGGCTACGCGCCGCCGGGTTTACCAAGCCTGGAAGCTGTCATAGTTTCCGGCATTCCTTCGCCACTCACCTGCTCGAAGGTGGCTACGACATCAGAACCGTACAAGAGCTTTTTGGGCACAAGGACGTAAGCACTACGATGATTTACACTCATGTGCTGAACCGCGGCGGCTAGGGTGTCCGCAGCCCCCTAGATTATACCGCACGTATTTCCGCCTAAGACCGCTCCGTGCGCCTACGCAGGCGTTGGATCGCTTGCAATTGGGCGGCCGCCTCAGCCCATTCCGCTAAGGCTTTGACGTAGTCGATCTTCGCGCTGCGATCGTGCAGGCTTTGCTCGGCGTGCTGCTTCGCCTCCAGTGCCGCGGCTTCGTCGAGGTCATGGGCCCTCGCGGCGGTATCCGACAATACGGTCACTAACCTTGGCTGCACTTCGAGAATGCCGCCCGAGACATAAAACGCCTCTTCCGAGCCATCGGAGAACTTAAGCCGCACTTCGCCCGGCCTCAGCTTGGTCAACAGCGGCGTGTGCCCTGGGGCGATGCCGACTTCGCCTTCTTCTGCGGGGGCGAACACCATCTCGGCCTGCCCGGAAAAAATCTCGGTCTCGGCGCTGACGATGTCGACGTGGATGGTCATCGCCATCAGATTACCACCATCTGGCTAGACTTTGGCGGCTTTGTCGACGGCTTCTTCAATCGCGCCCACCATGTAAAACGCCTGTTCCGGCAAATGATCGTAGGCCCCCTCCACGATCCCCTTAAACCCTTTGATGGTCTCCTTCAGCGGCACATATTTGCCGGAGCTGCCGGTGAAGACCTCCGCCACAAAGAAGGGTTGGGACAGGAAGCGCTGGATTTTGCGGGCACGCGAGACGATGAGCTTGTCTTGTTCGGACAGCTCATCCATGCCGAGGATAGCGACGATATCTCGCAGCTCCTTATAGCGCTGCAGCGTGTTCTGCACCGCGCGCGCCGTCTCGTAGTGGTCCTGGCCGACGACCAGGGGATCGAGCTGGCGGCTGGTGGAATCGAGCGGATCTACGGCGGGATAAATTCCGAGCTCGGCGATCTGGCGCGACAATACCACGGTGGCATCGAGGTGCGCGAAGGTGGTGGCCGGCGAGGGATCGGTCAAGTCATCGGCCGGCACATAAACCGCTTGGATGGAGGTGATGGAGCCGGTCTTGGTGGAGGTGATCCGCTCTTGCAACCTGCCCATCTCCTCGGCTAAGGTCGGCTGGTAGCCCACCGCCGAGGGCATGCGCCCCAAGAGCGCCGAGCACTCCACACCGGCCAAGGTGAAGCGGTAGATATTGTCGATGAACAGCAACACATCGCGGCCCTCGTCCCGGAAGTGCTCCGCGACGCTGAGTCCGGTCAGACCGACGCGCAGGCGGTTCCCCGGCGGTTCGTTCATCTGGCCGTAGACCAGCGACACCTTGTCGAGGACCTTGGACTCCTTCATCTCATGATAGAAGTCGTTGCCTTCGCGGGTGCGTTCCCCGACCCCGGCAAAGACCGAATAACCTGCGTGCTCGGTGGCGATGTTGCGGATCAACTCCATCATGTTCACGGTCTTGCCCACGCCGGCGCCGCCGAATAGCCCGACCTTGCCTCCCTTGGCGAAGGGACAGATGAGATCGATGACCTTGATCCCGGTCTCCAGCAACTCGGTGGTGGGCGAGAGCTCGGTGAACTTGGGCGCCTCTTGGTGGATGACGCGCTTTTGGGTGGTGTCAATCGGCCCCAGCTCATCGATGGGCTCACCCAGCACATTCATGATCCGCCCTAGCGTCTTTTCCCCCACCGGGACCGCGATCGGCTCGCCCGTATTGGCGGCCGGCACGCCGCGTCTTAAGCCGTCGGTAGAGCCCAAGGCGATGGTACGAACCACTCCATCCCCGAGTTGCTGTTGCACCTCTAGGATCAGCTTGTCTCCGTCCACCTTCAAGGCGTCATAGATTTTTGGCACCGACTCCGGGGGAAATTGCACATCCACCACGGCGCCGATGATCTGCACCACATTACCCAAACTCATTGCTTCTCTTTCCCCTTAGCTGAGAGCTTGTGAAAAAATCTGCTGCACTCGGGATCTCGTGTTCCGGCGGTGCTCGGGATCCCCAGGTATTTCAATATACACTCCGGTTGCTCGTCCCATCCTTGGGACTCGCCCCTGCGGGGCTTGCGCTCCGTTTCGCTCCCGGCGAAACGGTCCCGCGCTCCGGCGGAACGCGACCTCCCGTCGCTCGCGACGATTTTTTCACAAGCTCTGAGGTGATGATGAA
>JBOIEG010000640.1:0-1667 GCA_050740915.1 Gammaproteobacteria bacterium
ACATCTCCTGGCGACCTCCTCGTAGCGTGAGCGTACGGCTCTCGCCCAGAGGGAGTGCGATGTCAAGAAATGCTTGCTGGAGATCCAGTTTATCCTCATCCACCGGACTCGGGCCGCCCTGGCGGCCGCTCTCAAGCGCACTATGCAATTGGCCAAAGACCCGGACATGCGGTCCGACATGGACATCGGCATGGAGCATGTAGCGCTGTAGGAATACCCCCCGTTTGTCTTGTGGGTCCTGGCGCCAGAGCGGATTGTGGATGTACTCGTAACGGCCCCCGAGGAACAGATAGGCCTCCCCATCCTTACTTCAGGACCTCCTGATCTCGGCCTAATACCCTTTGCGGAACGATAGTGGAAAATCCCACGGTTATTCGATGCGTTAGGTGGGAGGGGCGAGCGACGCCAAGGGACAGCTGGCGGATGCGAGCGGATTTTGAAATGATCCCGTGACCGAGGGATGGTCACGGACTGCGAGGGAGTCATGAATGACGTACCTCTCACTGCGTGCAGAGATCGCGACATGACCCAACGCCACTTACCTTTCTTCCCCTCCGGGGTGACGCATATCACGCCTGAGTTGGCGTTTCAAAAGGAGCACGGTCAGGTCATCTAGTTCAATTGGGCACATGCCGGTGTTCATTCACGATGAAAAAGATGTTGCGACTTTTCGGATGATCACGGGCCTATTCTGTGTCAGTGGCAATGCCATACGAGCCGCGATTGTGCGCGCCTTTGGGGTCACGGAGACCAGCGTAAAACGGGCGGTGAAGTTGTATCGAGAGAAAGGACCGTCGGGATTTTACACTCCGCGCCCCGGCCGCGGAGTGGCGGTGTTGTTGGAACCCGTGGTAGCCGAAATCGAGGAGTTTCTTGGCCCGCGGGCTTCAATGAAGCGGACATCGCCGAGCGGATGGGGTTGAAACGAGATACCCTCCGTAAAGCGATCCGCGCGGGCCGGGTGCGCGCAGCGGTTAAAAAAAAGAAGAAAGAAAAAGAGGCCCGCCACGGTAACCCCCCGTGCGGGCCTTGGCCGGTGCAGCTTCGATTCAAGACAAGGCTCTACCCGGGAGGAATACGTTAGCCGCCAAGCCTGGCGCGATGCAAGCCTGCCGCACTGCCCCCTGCATCCGCGCGGGGGATGCTCGTTAGCCCGTCACGGGACCTACGGGCGGGTTAACCACCTGAGCGACAACATCCGGTCCTCCAAGCACTTGGCGGCAAAGGCACTCGGCGCACTCGGCCCCTTTACGATAGGCGTTCATTAGTGACCGGTTAACGCATGTAAGGCCTTGATCGGGAATCGATTAGGGATCGATAAATGGCCATCGTTCAGGTATCCTTAGAAGGTCACGAAACCCAAAAGGAGCCTCTGCCCGATGGCCATACGTTTCAGTATTGATCTGCGTGCAGCGCTGCGCAATCTTTTCCCGGACGGTTATATTCGACAGCTGGCCAGAACCACAGGCGCGACGAAGCGCTTGCGCAACGTGGACCCGGTGCATCTGTTTTGGACGCTTGTGCTCGGCTTCGGGGTCGAGCGAGAACGCACCCTCGCCGATCTGCGCCGCCGCTATATCCGTGCCAGCGGGCGATCCATTGAGGAGAGCAGTTTCTATGACCGTTTTAGCGCAGGGTGGGTGAAGCTGCTCAAGCAGGCCGTGGCC
>JBOIEG010000641.1:0-6040 GCA_050740915.1 Gammaproteobacteria bacterium
GATATGGCGGCGATGTGTCACGCTACACGGAGCGCAAACGGGTGGTCAAGGACAAAAACATCGGACCTTTGATCCATACCGACATGACCCGTTGCATCCATTGCACGCGCTGCGTGCGCTTCGGCGAGGAGATCGCGGGGTTGCGCGAGCTAGGGGCGACAGGCCGCGGGGAAACCATGGAGATCGGTACCTATATCGAACAGGCGATGACCTCGGAGCTTTCCGGGAACATCATCGATCTATGTCCGGTGGGCGCGTTGACATCCAAGCCTTACCGCTATACCGCGCGCGCTTGGGAGCTGCGTCAATGCGATGGCGTCGCACCCCACGACTGCATCGGTTCCAATCTTCACATCCATGTCAAAGGCGATCGGGTTAAACGCGTAGTCCCCAAAGAAAACGAAGCCATCAACGAGACCTGGATCTCCGATCGCGATCGCTACAGTTACGAAGGGCTGTACAGTGCTGATCGGCTAGGCGTTCCGCTCATCAAGGAGCAAGGCGTATGGCGAGAGAGCGACTGGGAGACGGCCTTGAATTTTGCCGTGCTAGGGCTCAAGCGGCTAATCGAGCAAAGCGGGCCGGAACAGCTCGCTTGTCTCTCGACCCCAACCGCCACCCTAGAAGAGCTTTATCTGCTGCAAAAGCTCGCGCGCAGCTTGGGCTGCCCGAATCTGGACCACCGGCTGCTTCAGACCGATTTCAGCGATCAGAAAAAGGCACCGCTATTCCCTTGGTTGGGTCAGCCAGTCGCCGATCTGGAGCGCGTGGGGGCGGCTCTTTTGATCGGCTGCGATCCGCGGCGGGAACAGCCCATCGCCAATCATCGATTACGCAAGGCTGCGCTCCGTGGGGCCAAGGTGGCGGCGCTAAATTCTATCGACTTCGGATTTAACTTCGAGCTGGCCGAAGACCTGGTGGTACCGCCCTCGCAAATGGTCGGCGCGCTCGCGGGCATAACCAAAGCCGCTGTGCAATGCCGGGGTCTCAACGCCGATGCGATCCTCGCGACCTTGCTTGCAGATGTGGAAGTCGCTTCCGTGCATGAGGCCATCGCGGGCCTGCTCATGGCGGGTAAGCAAGCAGCCGTGTTGTTGGGCGAGCACGCGATCCATCATCCCCAATTCAGCCTGTTGCGTTTCTTGGCGGGTTCGGCTGCGCGCTTGAGCGGAGCGCGGCTAGGCTACTTGCCGGAGGCCGCTAATAGCTGCGGCGCCTGGCTGGCCGGCGTGCTACCCCACCGGGAAGTGGGAGGAAAACCGGCGCCAAAAACGGGACTGCACACCCAAGCCATGTTCGCACAAGCGCGAAAAGGCTACATGCTATTTGGCTTAGAGCCGGAACGCGATCTGGCTAGACCCATGCTAGCCCTGAATGCATTGTGCGAAGCGGAACTCGTTCTCGCTTTCTCCGCCTACCGGACCCCAGCGCTAGAACGCTACGCTCATTTGGTATTGCCGATCGGCTTGTTCGCTGAGTCCCCGGGCACCTATGTAAACGCCAGCGGGGACTGGCAGAGCTTCGGGGCAGCGGTGCCGCCGCTCGGTGAGGCGCGCCCGGGGTGGAAGATCCTGCGCATGCTCGGCAAGCTTTGCGGCTTGCCGGGGTTTGATCATGTGTCCGTAGAACAAATCACCGCAGAAGCGCGTTCCAAAGTCGGGGCTGCTGCAGCAGTGAACGAAGGCCGATGGGCTCAACCTTCCACGCTTCCCCGGACGCCGATGAACGGCTTGGAGCTGGTATACCAAAGGCCTTTGTACAGCGTGGATCCCTTGCTGCGCCGGGCGCCGACCCTACAACAAATGCAGGCCACATTGTACAAGGAGGGGATCTCCATCAACCCGCGCTTGGCGCAGGCTCTCTGCCTAGCGCCGGGGGTAGAGGCCGCACTGGCACGCGATGGCGCGGAGCTGGTGCTGCCCGTGTCTATCGACGGGGCGCTTCCCGACAATACCGTCTGGTTGCGTTTGAATCGAGCGTTGAACTTCGATTTGGGGATCAACGAGAGCTCCCTCACCCTGGAACCGTACACGGCCGCTGACGGGAGCGGGTCGCTGCCATGATGGAAACCATTCTCATCCTCGCAAAAATCGTCGCCATCGTGGTGCCTTTGCTGTTGTCGGTGGCGTATTTGACCTACGCGGAGCGCAAGATCATCGGCTACATTCAGGTCCGGATCGGCCCCAATCGGGTGGGGCCAGGGGGCTGGTTACAACCGATCGCCGATAGCCTTAAGCTGCTCACCAAAGAGGTAATATTGCCCAGCGGCGCCAATCGGTTCTTGTTCCTGCTGGCGCCGGTGATCGCTTTGATCCCGGCCCTCGCCGCCTGGGCGGTGATCCCCTTCGATGAGCTGAAGGTGTTGGCCGATATCAATGCCGGACTGCTGTATATCCTGGCGCTTACCTCCATGGGGGTCTATGGCATCATCATCGCGGGCTGGGCATCGAACTCGAAATATGCGTTCTTGAGCTGCATGCGCGCGGCAGCACAGATGGTATCGTATGAGATCGCGATGGGCTTCGCCCTGGTCGGGGTATTGATCGCCGCCGGCAGCCTGAATTTGAGAGAGATCGTGCTGGCCCAGCAAGGGACTATTCTGCATTGGTTTTGGCTGCCCTTGGCTCCCCTGTTCGCGATCTATTTCATTTCCGCCGTCGCCGAGACCAACCGCGCGCCATTTGACGTCGCCGAAGGCGAGTCCGAGATCGTGGCGGGTTTTCACGTGGAATATTCCGGTATGTCTTTCGCCCTCTTCTTTATGGCGGAGTACGCCAACATGATCTTGGTGTCGGCGCTCGCGGCGGTCATGTTCTTGGGCGGATGGCTGTCTCCGTTTGAAGGGGTCCCGTTTCTCGAGACGCTGTTTGCTCGTGTGCCGGGGGTGCTTTGGCTGCTGTTAAAAATAGGCTTCTTTCTGTTCTTGTTTCTTTGGTTCCGGGCCACCTTCCCACGCTACCGCTACGACCAGGTCATGCGCTTGGGATGGAAGGTATTCATTCCCATCACCATCGTTTGGTTGGTCTTGGTGGGCGGTCTCGTTATGCTATCGCTGCCGCCTTGGTTTGACTGAGAGCTTGTGAAAAAATCTGCTGCGCTCGGGCTCTCGTGTTCCGGCGGTGCTCGGACCAATCCGCCGGGAGCGGATTGGGAACGCAATCAGCGGCCCGCAGGGTGCGCGCCAGAGATGACGCGCAACAATCCTCGTGTATTTCAATATACACTCCGGTTGCTCGTCTCATCCCTGAGACTCGCCCCTACGGGGCTTGCGCTCTGTTTCGCTCCCGGTGAAACGCTCCTCCGCTCCGGCGGAACACGACCTCCCTTTGCTCGCGACGATTTTTTCACAAGCTCTGAGGAACGCACAGATAACACAGGCCATAACCAATTACTTTAAAAGCCTCATGCTGACCGAGCTGGTCAAGGGGTTGCGGCTGACGGGGCGGCACTTGTTCAGCCGCAAGATCACCGTGCAATACCCGGAGGAGAAGACGCCTTTGTCGCCTCGCTTCCGTGGCCTGCATGCGCTGCGCCGCTACCCCAATGGCGAAGAGCGCTGTATCGCTTGCCAGCTCTGCGAGGCGGTGTGCCCGGCGGTGGCGATCACCATAGAGTCCGAGCAGCGGGAAGATGGCACCCGGCGCACGACGCGCTACGACATCGATCTGACCAAGTGCATCTTCTGCGGTTTCTGCGAAGAATCCTGCCCCGTTGACGCTGTCGTGGAAACGCGGTTTTTCGAGTACCACGGGGAGAAGCGGGGCGATTTGCTGATGACCAAAGAGCAATTGCTCGCAGTCGGTGACCGGTTCGAAGAACAGATCGCGAGAGATCGCACAATAGAGGCGATGTATCGCTGAGGCTGGGCTTGTTACAAACTGAAGAAGATCAAACGCAGCTCTGAGTAGCTGAAGGCCCGCGACACAAAGGAAACGTTATGGCACCGTTGGACTTAGTCAGACTCACACCGTTGATAGACCGCACTAGCGGTAGACCTGAGGTGACAATCGGGCTTATTGATGGACCTGTGGTGATGAACCATCCCGAGCTTGCCAATCAGCACATCCGCGAGATCCCTGGAAACGGGAGCGGTGCCTGTACTCAGGCCAACAGTACGGCTTGCTTACACGGCACCTTTGTAGCTGGGATTCTTTCCGCGAAGCGGGGATCAGTCGCTCCGGCGATTTGTCCCAACTGCACCCTGCTGGTGCGACCCATCTTCGCCGAAACGAAAGCGGCGAACGGCGAGATGCCGAGCGCGACGCCCGAAGAACTCGCCCAGGCCATTCTCGACTGTATTGAAGCAGGTGCCCAAGTACTGAATGTAAGTGCTGCCCTTGCTCAACCCTCCATCAAAAACGAGCGTGCAATAGAAGAGGCTTTGGAGCATGCTGCCAAGCGCGGGCTGATCGTGATTGCGGCGGCGGGCAATCAGGGGACCCTGGGCAGCACCGCCATCACCCGCCACTCGTGGGTCATACCGGTGGTGGCTTTTGATCTTCAAGGCAGGCCCATGAATCACTCGAACCTGGGAAGCTCAATTGGCCGGCGGGGATTGGGCGCACCCGGCGACCGAATTACCAGCATCGGCGCGCATGGCAAGCCGCTGACTCTGGGAGGAACGAGCGCCGCCGCGCCTTTTGTGACCGGTGCCATCGCGCTGCTGTGGTCGGAATTCCCAACCGCGACAGCGGCTGAGATAAAATTGGCCGCAACCCAAGCGTATACCCCACGGCGGACAACAGTAGTCCCCTTTGTTAGACGCCTGGGCAGCGTATCAAACCATGAGGAGGTAAAGCCCATTCCTGAGGAAAAGACCAAAAGCGAACCCCAGCCCTACCGCGCGCGCCTTCCAGGGTTCGTTAGCGAGGAGGATATTGGCCTGGGCGATGCCATCAAGCGAGTCACATCCACCTTTGGCATCAGACCCTGCGGCGGGTGTGAACGCCGGGCAGCCGTGCTCAATCGCTGGTTCGCCTTCACCGGCAGGCGCGCCAGATAACCAAAGTCCGTAAATCCATTTTGAAGGAGGGTAACCATGGAACAAGAAACGAAAGAACAACCCGCAAGCCCCGAGACGAGCGACTCAGGAGATGCCCTGTCCGACCTGCGCGGGTGGGACGGTTGCCATGTCCTACGTTTATGCCATCGGCCGGGTCGAAGCGCGTTTCCCGAACCTCGCCGCAGAAAAGGAATTTGCCCAGGCGACCGGACGGACAGAAACCGCCGGGAAAACCGATCAACAGACCTTCCATGCGGTTCTGTCCAAGCGCGAGAACCGCTACCTGGTGCGTCAACTGTGTTGGGTGCTGAGCATCCAGGGACTGGAAACCTACCTGTTGCAGCCGCGCGATCCGGCGGACATCGATCTGCTGGTGGAAGCCATCCGTCCTGCCCCCAGCCCCAATGACCTCGATGTCGTCATCGGACTGCGCGGCCCTATCGCCCCGCCCGAGATGTGCAATGGACTGATGGTTCCCATCGTCGCATTCGATCAGATCTACTCGTTCGATCGCGACGCGCTCATCAAGGCTATCCCGAAGCCGGAGAAGACCACGGCCGCGCAGTTCGGTCCGGCGGCCGAGGAACTGTTCAACAGGATTATGCAAATGACGGACAACGCCGGCGCGACCGACGAGCACCGCGCCCTGAACTACTTGGCGATGCGCTATCCCGCCATCTACATCAAAGCGGCTGAGGAGTTTGCGCTGGACTTTTCACTGACCGGGGTGGAGGTCCGCCCGTCGCCCTTGAGCGGGACGCGCAACATCGTCGATGTGATCTTCGCCTACACCAACCGCAATACGGACTTCACGGAGAAGTTTTTTGTCCGCTGCGACGTGTCCGAGGAGTTCCCGTTCCTGGTGACCAAGATGTCGCCGTATTATGACCGTTGAACTTAAAATAGGAGGTGTGAGAGGCTGTGAAAAAACCTCCTGGGACAGGGGAATGATGAGAAGGGAGCTGGTAAAATAGCGGGAACACAACTGAAGCAACGGTATCCCTCATGGCAGACGAAGCATCCAGGGCTTTATTTGAA
>JBOIEG010000642.1:0-5580 GCA_050740915.1 Gammaproteobacteria bacterium
TCCCTCAGACCTGCTGTGACGCGCTCTTCAATCTTCCCTGCGCGGAATAGCTTGAGGTACGCGGGCTCGAACTCATCGATCACGAACCGCTCATCGACTTGGGTCAACTTCAGCAACTTCGCCAGCATACTTTCGAACGTACTCCGGCGCCGGGACGCTGTCAATCCAAAGCGGGCGCCGTGTGTATGGACATTGCGTTAAAATAGCCTCAATCCGCGGATCGCTCACGAAGCGACGCTGCGATCAACGTTTTCGCGAGGTAGTGTCCGCTCACAATGACCATAAATCGTCTCAGCCGCGCGTGCTCGGGGTCAATGGTCACAGAGGACGCGATAGCTTCCGACTTTTTATTTTGGCCTCCCCCGCAGAATTTGTGGGTACTGATCTGAGCCGTATTTATACACCCTTATTGATTATTAGGAATAAATTTACGTTCTATAGGCCCGAAATTTTGGGTATCAAAAAATCTGTTGGGCTGTGGGTATGTGGGCAACAGGGAAGTTGTCCATATATCCACAGCCAGAGCCGGTACGACTTTGGTCAGAATCGATGTTTTCCTCAGACTCCCTTAAATCCATGGGGTCTATCGAGTAGAAAACTACACAAATTTTGCCGAAGACCCTTATTTTGCAGCTAAAAACTCTGAACAGGTAAAGGAGGGGTGTATGTCGATCAGCCGCCGACAGTTTCTTGCCAGCGCCAGCCTGTCGCTCGCAGCCAGCGCGACCGTCTCCCGCGCCATGCCGATGGCCGAAAACCACGCTTCCAGCAAGCTGGATGACTGGTCGGCGGTGCGCGACCAATTCAACCTCTCGCATGAATACATTCATCTCGCCACTCTCGCCATTGCGTCGCATCCTCGTCCGGTGCGGGAGGCGATCGAGAAGTACCGCCGTGCCCTCGATGAGAACCCCTTCCTCGTCTTGGATCATAGCCTGTGGGGTACCGATGCCGAGAATCTTCCGCGCAAGGTCAGGGAGGCCGCGGCTAACTACGTGGGAGGCCAACGGGAGGAGATTGCCCTCACAGGGAGTACAACCATGGGGCTCGCCCTCGTTTATCACGGCCTGCCCATCAAAGCCGGTCAGGAGGTCCTGACCACGGCTCACGACTTCTACCCGCATCACGAATCGATCCGGCTGGCTACGGAGAGGGCCGGTGCCGCCATGAGAAAGATCGCCTTGTTTGACAGTTTCGACGCGATCTCTGAGGACGCCATTGTGAACCGGATCCGAAGCGCCCTTCGGCCGAACACTCGGGCTGTGGGGATTACCTGGGTCCATTCGGCCAGTGGCTTGAAGCTTCCAGTTCGTCACACTGCGGAGGCGATCAAGGAAGCCAATGCAGGCCGGGACGAATCGGATCGTATCTTGTTGATTGTCGATGGCGTGCACGGTTTTGGCGTCGAAGAAGAAAACGTCGCCGAGATGGGGTGTGACTTCTTTGTCTCCGGAACACACAAGTGGATATTGGCCCCCCGAGGTACCGGCATCATCTGGGCACGCGAGGAGACTTGGGCAATGCTGCGACCGACTATCCCGAGTTTTATCGCCAATGAGGTTGAAAGGGCATGGATGGAGAACCGAGCACCCCAAGGGCCGACCCGGGCCTCCTGGGTATCCCCCGGCGGGTATCAGGCCTACGAGCATCAATGGGCCATGACTGAGGCATTTCACTTTCACCAGCGGATCGGCCGGCAGCGAGTCGCGGAACGGATCCATGCGCTGAATGAGCAATGCAAGGAGGGGTTAGCGAAGATGCGGCATGTCAAACTCTATACGCCGCGGGGGAGCACGCTGTCGGCCGGCCTCATTTGCTTCGATGTGAACGGAATGCCGCCCAAAGCGGTCGTGAAAAGACTCCTCCAGCGCCGAATTGTGGCGAGCACTACCCCGTACGGGACTTCCTATGCCCGCCTCGCACCGAGCCTGGTGAACACACCGGAAGAAATAGAAACGGCACTTCGGGAGGTCCGCGCGCTTTCGGCCGCATGAGCGTCGCTTGCAAATGATTAGAGGCACCCAACCTCGTTCAGCCCTTGATGACCGGGCACAACGGGGCGTGGGTCTCACGCTTTCGCGCCGCGAATTCCTGATGTTAGGGGCGGCCAGCAGTGCCCTGCTGCTCGGTGGTCGAGCCTTCGGGACTTCGCGGGATCTCACCAGCCTGAGCCTGCAGAAAGCGTCCGATAGTGTTCGCAGAAAGTCCCTCTCGCCGGTCGAGCTGACTCAGGCGTGCCTGTCGCGGATCGAGAAATTGAATCCAATTCTCAATGCCTATATCACCATTACTGCTGATGACGCCCTCACACGGGCGCGTGAATTGGAAGCTGAGCGACAGCGCGGGCAATGGCGTGGGCCGCTCCACGGGATCCCCATTGCCTTGAAAGATCTCATCGACACGGCTGGGGTCAAGACCACCGCGGGGAGCGCGGTGTTTGCTGATCGCGTCCCGTCAGAAGATGCCTTTGTCGTGCAGCGATTAAAGAAGGCGGGCGCCGTGATACTCGGCAAGCTCAATATGCATGAGTGCGCTATGGGCGTCACCTCGGTAGAGAGCCACTTCGGTGCGGTTCACAACCCTTGGAGGCTTGAGCGGATCGCCGGCGGTTCCTCGGGTGGATCGGCTGCGGCGGTCGCGGCCGAACTCTGCTACGGTGCGCTGGGCTCCGATACCGCAGGGTCGATACGCTTACCGGCCGCTTATTGCGGCATCGTCGGCCTGAATCCCAGCTATGGCCGGGTCAGCACGCACGGTGTTATCCCGCTGTCCTGGTCGCTGGACCGCGTGGGGCCGATGTGCCGCACCGTGGCCGATACCGCGCTCCTGCTACAGAGCATCGCGGGTTACGATCCGGAGGACGCCGCGAGCATCGACGCGCCGGTGCCTCACTATCTTGCGGCACTACGCCAGAAGACCTCCAGTTTGCGGATCGGGATCCCCCGCGCAAAGTTTTATGAGGCCCTGGACCCCGACATTGAGGCGGCTGTGACCGAGGCCCTCAAGGTCCTGGGTCGCTTAACCGCTCGGCTCACTGAGGTCGAGCTGCCGCAGGCCTCCGGTCTAGTAAAGACTATCATTAACGCGGAGGCCTATACCTTCCATCAGTCCTTTTTCTTAAAGCACCCCGAGCTGTACCAGCCCCTGACTCGTCGGGAGCTGCAGGATTGAAGTCAGGTGACCGCTTCCGCTTATATCGAGGCACGCCGTGAACTGGATCGGATCCGCCGAATTATCGGAAGCGTATTTTCCCGTGTGGATATCCTGGTGACTCCCACCACCCCGATCCTGCCCATCACAATCGAGGAATCGAAGACCAGGCAGGAAGATTGGCTCTCCGCGCGCAATACCTATCCGTTCAGCGTCTATGGCCTTCCGGGTATTTCGGTCCCTTGTGGCTTCAGCCGATCGGGTTTGCCGGTAGGTCTGCAAATCTGTGGACCGCGGCTTGGCGAGCTGCGGGTATTGGCGTTGGCGCACGCCTATGAGCAAGAAACAGAGTGGCACACTCGCCATCCACCTTTATGAGACGGCGTAGCAGGCCGCTAGCGTCTCGGATATACGGTGCGAACCTTGCGCTTACAAAGGGGGTCGTGGTGGCCTCTTAAGCCACGTGCCGCACACTATCCGATAGATCATATCGCCAAATCGTAAAAAACAATCATTGCTCATTCGGCGCTGCATAGGACTGCTTACGCGTGTCACGCAGATCATCATCGAGGAGTTGATCCCGCGCACTCGGCGCTAGCGGTTAACCCACAAGGGGCTCGCTCTCCTTAGTGCGGCTGTCTCGCTGAGGGAGGACACCTTTCCCATAGTGTGTGCACAATCTTGTGCTTAAATTATCTCCGATGAAACAGCAGGCTATCGCGTCGCCGCCGTCTCCTTCAAAGCCTCGAAAAGGATCTGGATCGAAGGGCCGAGCGCGTCGACGGGGATGAATTCGTCGTCGCCGTGCATGGACGCGATGGAAGACGCCGACACGATTCCCGGAAAGAATCCGTAGCTCTTCACGCCGCGCGGCCGGTACCCATTCGCATCCGTACCGTACGGCACGACCATCGGGGTCACGACGGCGTCCGGATGATGCCGCTTCACCGCTGACTCGAGCGCACGATAAAACTGGGTCTCCTGCGGTGTTACCACCGGATCGTCCCCTTCGTTGATCACCTCGATCTTAATCGTCGGATCGGCGAGTCGCCGCTCGATTTCCTCGACCCATTGTGCCGCCGTGGTGCCCGGCAGCACGCGGCAGTCCAGCGTGGCTTCGGCGACGGAGGGGATGACATTTACCTTCGGCGGATCGCCGACGCCCGATCTGAGGCTCGTGATCGAGATCGTCGACCGCTGGATGGCGTTGTTGAACTTGTTCTGCGCGAGCGGGCCAATCCGCTGCTTCATCGTGTCGATCACGCTGAAGTGGCCGGCCGGCATCGGCTCGCTCATCAGGCGATTGAGCGCGCGCACCAGGTGAACGTTCGGGTTCTGCTCGTGCGGCTGCGACCCATGGCCAGCCACCCCTTCGGCGCGAAGACGCAGCCACAAGATCTTCTTCTCCGCGACGGAAATGCCGAAAACCAGCTTGCCTGCCGAAAACATGTCGCGGCTGCCGAAGCCTCCTTCGTCGAGGACGTACTCCGGATCGAGCTCGTCGTAGTGATTCTTGCGCATCCATACCGCACCGAGTTCTCCGCCCACTTCCTCGTCGGGCACGGCCATCAGCAGCACATCGCGCGCGAGCGGCACATGCTGGCGGTGCAGCAGGATGAACGCGTAGAGTTGTCCGACCCCGATGCCTTTCATATCGATCGACCCACGCCCCCACAGCTTGCCATCTGCGATCTCGGCACTGAATGGATCGCGCGACCACCGGCTTGCATCAGCCGGAACGACGTCCATGTGATGTTCGAGGAGCAGCGCCTTCCCGGCGGAACCATCCCCCTTGAGTCGCGCGAGAACAATCGAACGCCCTTGTCCGGATTCGAAGCGTTTGACGTCGATCCCCTCTCGCCGCAGGAGATCGACCAAGAAGTCTGCGGCCTTTGTGACGTCGCCCGGAGGGTTGGACGTGTTGAGGCGCACGTAGGCCGTGAGCGTTTTCACCGCCTCCGATTCCACCTGTTTCCAGTCCGGCGGTTGAGCGCCTGCCCCCGGCCGGGCGGCCACGAGCAGCGCCGTCATCATCACGAGCCTGCGTTTCACGTTTGCCTCCGAATCCTCCTGATCAGTCGCGTTGGTGCCTTCCGTCGAACCGTGCGAATGTTACAGGAGGAGTGTCAAACCGCACCTCGACGGTGCGTCGGAGACACAATCCGTCAAGCCGTCGGGTAACAGCATATGCGTAATCCAAACGCGGTGTTGAGCTGACCCTGGCCTTGGATCTCGGCCTCAACGATCCCCTCTTGTTCCCGTACGGGACAGCGAGTAAAAGACCTGCCTCTCACAATCGCCCGCGCGATCTTGCTCAACGAGAGGTCCAGACCAATGGCCAACCCCTTCGGGGCGACTTGCGCCGCATCGAAAACCGCGCGGCCCACTCCACATCCTAGTGCAGCGTCCCGCGTGAAACTTTTGTAAGTA
>JBOIEG010000643.1:0-2525 GCA_050740915.1 Gammaproteobacteria bacterium
GTCATGCCGATCCAGGTAAACGTGCCGAGGAGCGCCGCCGTCACGAGCATCCAAAGCTGCGTGACGATGAGATAACGGCGACGATCAACGACGTCGGCCAGTGCGCCCGCGGGTAGCGCCAAGAAAAACATGGGCAAGCTCGTCGCCGCCTGCACCAGTGCCACCATCAGCGGTGAGGGCGCGAGCGAGGTCATGAGCCAGCTCGCGCCCACATCATGCATCCACGTCCCGATATTAGAGACGACTGTCGCGATCCAGAGCGCGCGAAACGGGGGACGTCGCAGCGGCGCCCACGCCGATGGACGTCGGTTCGTATGCTCGCCCGAATGCGGATGCGAGGTCTCCATGTCGCGGGCGCTTAGAACGCGAAGCAATCGCAGCCGAGGGGGCTCCAAAGCTCTGGTGCGCGCGAGGCGGTGTGAGCGCCGTGCCACGATGCCAGCGGATGAGAGCGATGCGCCACGGCCGAGCTCGCTCCGACCTTACTGGCATAGCCGCGGTAGAGTTTGACCGGCGACCAGTCGGGGCTCACCGGCAAAGGCGGCGGATCGAGGTGCTTGAACTCGGCTGTCGCATAAACCGGTTTGCCGCCGACGAGGGTCAACACCGATTCGAGCTGTTTGATGCGCTCCTGCGGTACCGAAAAATAATCCTCGGAAAGTACCGCCAAGTCCGCGAGCTGTCCCGGCACGATAGCGCCTTTCTTCCCGTCTTCTCCCGAGAACCAGCTACTGCCAAGCGTATAGAGCCCTAAAGCCTCCATCCGGCTCATCCGATTGAGCTCGGAATACAAAGATGTGCCACCGACGGTCTTACCCGTCACCAACCAATAGAGCGACACGAACGGATTGTAGCTTGCCACTCGCGTTGCATCCGTGCCAGCACCGACGGGTATCCCCTTCTCGATCATTCGCCGAATCGGGGGCGTCTCTTTAGCAGCTTGCGCGCCGTAACGCTGCACGAAATACTCCCCTTGGAAGGCCATCCGATGCTGGATCGCCACACCACCACCGAGCGCCTTGATGCGCTCCAGATTGCGCGGTGTGACCGTTTCCGCATGGTCGAAGAACCAACGTAGCCCACCATAGGGAACGTCACGATTGACCCGCTCGAAGACCTTGAGGAATCGATCGATGGATTCATCGTAAGTCGCGTGCAGGCGGTATGGCCATCGGTGTTCAACGAGCAGGCGCACGACCTTGTAGAGCTCCTCCTCCATTGAGGACGCAAGCTCAGGGCGAGGTTCCAGGAAATCCTCGAAATCGGACGCTGAATAGACCAGCATCTCACCGGCGCCATTCACCCGGTAGAGGTCGTCGCCTTTCCCCGGCTGCGTCATTTTCACCCAAGAGGCAAAATCCTGATATTCCTGCTTCGGGCGTTGGGTAAAGAGGTTGTAGGCGATGCGCAGCGTGAGCTGGCCGCGGCGGTGCAGCTCCTCGATCACTTGATAGTCTTGGGGATAGTTCTGATAACCACCGCCTGCGTCAATAATGCTGGTTAGACCAAAGCGGTTGAGCTCACGCATGAAATGGCGGGTGGAGTTGAGTTGATCATCGAAGCTGAGCTTCGGGCCTTTGGCCAGCGTGTAATAGAGGATCATGGCATTCGGCCGCGCGATGAGGACGCCCGTCGGATTACCGTGCTTATCTCGCTCGATCTCGGCGCCCGGCGGGTCGGGCGTGTCCTTGGTATAACCGACCGCCCTCAACGCGGCCCGATTGAGCAGCGCGCGGTCGTAGAGATGGAGGATGAACACGGGCGTATCCGGTGCCGCCGCATTGATTTCTTCCAGTGTCGGCATGCGCCGTTCCGCAAACTGGAATTCGGACCAACCGCCAACTACACGTACCCACTGAGGCGGCGGCGTGCGTTGGACCTGCTCGCGCAGCATGCGTAGCGCGTCGGCTAAAGAGGGCACGCCGTCCCAGCGTAGCTCCATGTTGAAGTTAAGACCGCCGCGGATGAGATGCAGATGCGAGTCATTGAGCCCGGGGATCACCGTATGCTTATTGAGATCGATGATTTGGGTGTTCGGACCGCGGAACGCCATGACGTCTTGGTCGCTACCCACCGCGAGGAAGCGCCCGTCCTTGATCGCCACCGCGGTGACGCTCGGTTTGGCAGCATCTAAAGTGGTGACGCGGCCATTGGTGAGGATAAGACCGGCCCGATTATTGTGTTGGACCTGCGGGTCAAAAGTATTCATAGCGCAAGCACCTCCGACTAACGCAGCGCTCGCCGCGAGCGCGCGCTGCAAAAAGCCCCGTCGCGTGATTCCGGATGCTGTCTCGGCGGATGCTTCTGTTTCGGCCATAACATGTTCACGAGGGTCCACCATCGCACCTCCTGGCTTGGTGTGGTACCGCTGCAGTTCCGAGATGACTGCAAGCGTATCTGTGATTCTCCTTACTTCTTAGTGGAGTAGCTCGTCATGAGGTTTCGGTAGTTCGGAATGTGGTTCGAGAAGAGCGTGCCCAGACCTTCGATGTCGTTGCGCCAGTCGCGGTGCAGCTCGCAGGCCA
>JBOIEG010000644.1:0-5321 GCA_050740915.1 Gammaproteobacteria bacterium
ACCGAAGGAAGACCACCCGCGGTCTAAGCCTAGGAGCCTGTCGGACTCAGGAAGGACCTACTACGGCGAGTGGGAAATCGGTCCATATTTCCGATCATTTTCGTTAAATAGTTACCACTATTCGCCTCAAATGATCGAAAATCTGTCCTCGATTTCCCACCCGCCTCGCTACGGCTCCCTTAAGTCCGACAGGCTCCTAGGACTCCAGGAGTTGCTCATCACTGACGGAAAAATCCTCCTTGAAATAGCATTGCGCACGGCCCTCCAATACCCCCAAACGGCGCGTACGGAGCGTCAATTCTTGATACAGTATCAACGCAGCCACTTTTTCTTTCTTTCGCCCATAGCTGATCGCGAATGTCTCGCCCTGCTTTACTTTCTGCAACACCTCAGAAAAATGCGTTTTCAGCTCTCCAATCGTTAAGGTCTTCATCCTCGCCACCGATAACTCAGGAACGACATTAGATACAAAAAGCTACGCAGTTCTTGACAAGTTGTCAAGATAGAGGCTGAGAAAATTGAGCTCTGGTTTGACAAAGTGCACCGAGACCACGGTGGCGAAAGGACAGGATTTCGAATCGCTTGATCAAGGGTCGTTCAAGAGCCCGCGATCGCTGAGACCGAATGTTCCGCTGTCTTGGCAACAACAGCAACGTGAGCGTAACCTGATCTTACGGGCATGCAGTTCCATCTAATTCAGCATGAATCTGCCACGTCGGTGTCGAGCTTCTACGCCTGCTCAACGCCTCCCCCAAGGCGTATAATGGACTGCGAGCATTGATTGTAGGAATCTTTGCAGTTGCCAGATGAAACGAGTCCAATGTCCGAAACGCAGAACGAACAGTCCACGCTCGCCACGGACTTCTGCGGCCTTCGGTTTAACACGCCCTTGGTGTTGTTGTCCGGTTGCGTGGGATTCGGAGAAGAATACACCCGGGTGGCCGGATTTTCCCATTCGGATACGGGCGCTGTTTGTTTGAAAGGCACGACGCTAAACCTGCGTTTAGGCAATTCTCCCCACCGCATAGCTGAGACGCCCAGCGGCATGCTCAACGCCATCGGTTTGCAAAACCCTGGGGCACGCGCCGTGGTCGAACGGATCTTGCCACGGCTCGATTTCGCTCAGACGCGTTTTATCGCCAATGTCTGCGGTTCCACAGTCAAAGAATATGCCGAGGTGACGCGGATCTTCGATGATTCCCCCATAGACGCGATGGAGATCAACATCTCCTGCCCCAACGTCAAGGAAGGGGGCGTGGCCTTTGGCAACGATCCGGATATGTCGGCGCGTGTGGTGGAGGCATGCCGCAGCGCCACCCGCAAGCCGATCATCACCAAGCTGTCACCCAACCAAACCGATATCGCCGCCAATGCAAGGCGCTGCTTGGAGGCCGGCACGGACGCCTTCGCGGTAATCAATACCCTGATGGGGATGGCGGTGGATGTGGAACGTCGACGCCCGGTTATCGGCAATAACCAGGGCGGGTTATCCGGTCCGGCGATCAAACCCATCGCTTTGCTGAAGACCCATCAGGTTTACCAAGTTTGCAAGCGGCATCGGGTTCCTATTATCGGCCAGGGCGGGATTGTCAGTGCCACCGACGCGATCGAATTCTTGATCGCGGGAGCCAGTGCCGTGGGTGTCGGAACGGCGCTTTTCTATGATCCCTTGGTATGCCCGAAAATAAACGCCGGTATCGTGGAATATCTCATACGGCACGGCTACCAGCACGTGTCCGAGCTGGTGGGGAGCTTGGAGCTCAACGGATGGCCCTCTGCGGTTTGCACCGGTTAGGTTAGATCTCTCATTTCCCACCCCACAATTACTTGCGCAGGCGCTTTAGAAACACCCGCATCTCCTTCGCCGCCTGAATGTCGCCTCGCGATTCGGCCACCCGTATGCCTCTCTCATAGGCCGATATCGCCTCAACGATGGCGCCACTCGCCTGCAGCGCTTTAGCGTACAGCTTCCACGCGGCGGAATACTGTGGATCGAGAGCGATGGCTTGAGCGAGGTGGGCCTGGGCGCGCTCGGGGTGACCTTGCTTTAAATAGGCGCTTCCCAGGCTGAAGCGCAACAAGGCCGTATCGCTCCCTCCAGAGAGCAGGTTCTCGAGGTTTTCGATCAGCGATGGCATAAGGATAATGATGCCAAAAGAGATCCCCAGGGCGTCTCGTTTTGCCGTGGAGCCAGCCACGACGCCAGAACGGCGGGGAATGCGCCGATCGAAGGGCAGACTTATCTTCCCACCTGTTTCGGGTCGAGGCCGAGGATCCGCAGCTTGCGATACAGATGGGTGCGCTCCATGCCAGCCCGCTCGGCTACCTTGCTGACGCTGCCACCGCTGATTTGAAGATGATATTCGAGATAAGCGCGCTCGAACATCTCCCGCGCCTCGCGCAGTGGGCGATCGAGCCCCAGGACGGTTTGAGGGGGATTACCCTGCTGGCTCAAGCCCAAGGCGGATTCGATTTCCCCGCTATCAATATCGCCACTCTCTCCAAGGATTAACGCCCGCTGCACCAGATTTTTTAGTTCCCGGACGTTACCGGGCCAGCGGTAGCCGCACAAACAGTGAATCGCCCGCGCTGTGAATGTTCGACCCGGCAGCCCCTCTTGCTCCCCGAAGCGATCGATGTAAAAAGCCAGCAGCGCCGGTATGTCTTGCGCATGCGCGCGCAATGCCGGCACATGCAACGGTACCACGTTCAAATGGTAGTAGAGATCGTCACGGAAGCGCCCCGCCTGGATATCGGCGAGTAAGTCGCGCCGCGTGGCCCCGATCACACGGACATCGACAGCCACCGGTTCCCGTCCGCCGACGCGGAGAAACATACTATTCTCCAACGCGCTAAGGAGCCTCGCCTGCATATTCTGGTCCAAGTCCGCAACATCTTTCAGGAACAAAGTGCCGCCGTTCGCGCGTTCCAAAAAGCCGTAATGGACCGAGTTCCCTTCCTCACTGCCGAAAACCTCTAGTGCGGGATTTTCTGCCGCCAGTCCAGCGACCCCCACGGCCACAAAGGGACTGCTAGCGCGAGCGCTACGCCGATGAAGATAGCGCGCGAAAACCTCCTTCCCGCTGCCGGGTTCTCCCGTGATCAACGCCGGGGTGTTGTGCGCCGCCATCTTTTGGACCTGTTCCCGAAGCCCCGCGATAGCCGGATGGGTGCCGATGGGTTCGTTAAGCGCTTGCTGGGACGCACGCTGGAGACCAATGTTCTCCCAGCGTAAAGAAGCCACTTCCAACGCCCGCCGGATGGTCAAAAGGAGCTTCGCTGTGGATAAGGGTTTCTCGATGAAGTCGTAAGCCCCCAAACGGGTGGCCTCTACGGCGGTCTCTACGGTGCCGTGGCCTGACATGACGATGACGGGGTTGTCCAAAACGCTACCCTCGGCCCATTCCTTTAGCAGCTCGATGCCGTCGGTGTCCGGCAGCCAGATGTCCAGCAACGTAAGGTCCGGTCGGCGCGCGCGGCGCGCTTTGCGCGCGTGCTCGGCATCCTCCGCCAGGGCGACGTCAAACCCTTCCTCCTCTAGGATCTCTTTGAGCAGGGAAAGGATCTCGGGTTCGTCATCGACGACCAGGATGTGCTTTGAAATCATACGGCGTTTCGAATCGCTGGCATGACGGCTAGAGCGCGTGAGACAACGGGAAGTCGAATGATGGCGCTGGCGCCAGTGCCTTTGTTGTTTTCCATCCACACGATACCGTTATGCTCTTCGACGATTTTCTTCACGATGGCAAGTCCTAGCCCGGTGCCTTTAGGTTTCGTCGTGACGTAAGGCTCGAAGAGGCTTGGGAGGATTTTCTTCGAGATCCCCGTACCGCGATCTTCCACTCTAAGCTCTACATACGCCTGCCCCGAAACGGCTTTGCTGCTGGTGATCACTTTGATCCAAGGGCCTTGCTCATTTTTTCTCGCTTCGAGCGCATTTTTTACTACGTTATTCAACACTTGACGCAGGCGCCCTTGATCCGCGTCGATCAGCGGCAGCTCGGGGTCGAGTTGGGTTTGCAGAATCGCCTCCGAATTCGCGTGGCGATAGAGATCTAGGACTTCTTCCACTATTTTATTCAGCTCCACCGGCTCGATCTTAATCGTGGGTGATCGTGCGTATTCAGAAAACGTATTAACCATCTCTTTGATTATTTTAACCTGTTGAATGATGGTGTTGGTCAGCCTGTCGAGGGCGTCACCCTCTGCGCTGGCCATGTGTTTGAGATATTTGTGGCGCAGGCGCTCGGCCGAGAGTTGGATCGGTGTGAGTGGATTCTTGATCTCATGGGCTAGACGCCGTGCGACTTCGCTCCAAGCGGCATCGCGCTGACCTTGCACGAGGGCGGTGATATCGTCGAACACGATGACGTGACCGCTCAGGATCCCCGGGGAATCGCTAAGAGTAGTGCCTCGGCACATGAGGACTTGCCGCCCGCTAGAGCCGAACAGCGTGATCTCTTCGGTCCAGTCGGACTGGCAACTTCGTATTTTAGGGATAAGTGCGGCAAAAAACGATCTCAATGCGCTGTGTTCTGCGGAAATGATCGCGTCCAACGGTTCACCAAGCAATAACTCCAAAGGAACACCCAGGATTTTCGCCCCGCTTGGGTTGAAGGTGTGAAGGCTGAGCGTGCTGTCGAAGGTCAAAACCCCGGAAGACAAGCGACTCAATACCGCCTCGAGATAAGCCCGCTCGGCGGCGGCGCGGTCGCGGCTTTTTCTGATCTGGTCTTGGGCGATCCCAATGCGGCGCGCCATTTTGTTGAACGACTCCACGAGAAATCCCATCTCGTCGCGGCTCAGTACGGGGAGCTGCTTGTCGTAGTGCCCGCGAGCGATGGCTCTTGTTCCTTCGGCCAGATCCCGGATGGGAGCGGCGATGCGCCCGGCCGAATAAATCGCCGCCCAGACCGTGCTGAGTATGCTCAGGGCCAATACCAAGGTCAGGGTCATGACAAAGCTCAGCTTAAGCTGTTTGCGCAGGTATTCCAGCGAGGCGTATTTCGCATATATCGACTGCACGCTATCGGCGAGCTCGTTCATGCGCGTGGAGATCGGATACAAGGCTTGTAGGATCTGCCTCTGGGCGCCCACGACCAGAGCGGGTACATTGACCACCACGCGCACGTTCAAACCGCCGTCCCGAATGGGATCAAGACCGATGTAGCTGCGACCGTGGCTGACTTGCAACAACACGCTATCGTTGGGGGTATTCGGTAAGATCTCGGCTTCTGGGCTGCTGGTTGTGATGATCTGCCCTTTGGGGGTCATCAGCGAAAGCTCTTCGGCGCCACTGCGTAGCCTTAGCTCGCCCAGAT
>JBOIEG010000645.1:0-1155 GCA_050740915.1 Gammaproteobacteria bacterium
CTGACCCGCCAGGGCGCCCAAGATAATCCGGCAGCGCAGCGCCACCTGTTGCGGAGTTCCGTGTGCGGATCCCCATGTCTCCAGCTGCGTGCGTTCAGCCGGCTGCAACCTGATCGCCACGCTGGTGGTCGGCATGAGCGAGACCATAGCAATCACTGGAAAGTCTGTAAAGTTATTTAAGGGACACTACACTAGCCGCAATTCAGCTTACCAAAGTTAAGTGTGAAAAAGATGGAGTCGTAACAGACGACTGCAAACTGCTTTGTCCCGATGGTTGGACCGATGTGCCCTGCAACTGATAGCCCGGTAGGGCGGGTTAGCAGCTTTATCGCGTAACCCGCCTTTCGAGAAGCCCCAGGTTGGGTGACCGGAGGGAACCCCAACATCACGCGAGTCCGCGAGATGTTGGGGTTCGTAACCGGCGTCGCAATTGCCTTCCGGGCGCGGATACACGTCGCGTTCGACGTACCGATGAAATGTCGAACGCCGTCAATTCGCCACCCGACCGACGTAGCCGTATCCGACAGGGTTGATGTGGCAATCGCCGACATGCGCACCCACGGCCTCGGCCGTGAATGCGAGATGAGCGCCCATCCTCCGTCCCGCACGGTCCTGAGCAACGACCGGCCTTCTGGGCACGCGAACGCCTCGATACTTTACGCCGCCGCCTCATCCAGCGTGCCGGCCGCTTGATTCGACCTCCGGGACAGCGCACGTTAAGCATGTCCGTCAATCCAACAGCCCAGGCGGAGCTGTCACGTTACCTGGAGGCTCTCTAAGCTTCCTAAGATTCCAATTACCCAGGATTTGCGCAACGATAGGGTCAACGCGGTGGTGCTGTTCCCGGTCGACAGGCGATTCAACCTTTGAAACGGCAGCGGTGCCCGGGCTGATTCCTTGACCGCATCCAGGGAATAGTGGTAGCAAGCGTAGCGTGCGCTGCGCGCGCGATAGGCAATGCGTCATGGCCGGCTCAGGGGTCCGAACCGCGCGGGGATTAGGCCATTTGGAACAGGTCGAAAACCTGAAAGGCTGTGAAAAAACCTCCTGGGACAGGGGAATGATGAGAAGGGAGCTGGTAAAATAGCGGGAACACAACTGAAGCAACGGTATCCCTCATGGCAGACGAAGCATCCAGGGCTTTATTTGAACAAG
>JBOIEG010000646.1:0-1659 GCA_050740915.1 Gammaproteobacteria bacterium
ACATCATCAAGAAGATCGAGCGGGCGCGGGTCAAGATGGAGCAGATCAAGCCCAGATCCACCCTGCCCCGAGGGAAAAAAGAAGGCGGCTTAACTGTAAAGTTATTTAAGGGACACTACACTAGATTGATCCCGCAACCAATCGCGGGGGGTGTTTCGGCTCCGATCCTTGCGGTCTTTGCCGAGCTCCTTTTCCTACTGTTTAGCTTCACGTCGCATCATTATTGGGATGAGTATTTCTACCTGTATTCCACCCGTCACAATGCTCCGCTGGGTCTTCTCCAAGCGGAACGAGATTTAGCCCCGGGCCTGTTTCCGTTGGGTTTCTTTTCGGCGAAGATCGGGTTCGTCTTCGTTGTATAGGGCCTGACCCACGTCGTCGGTGACGGCTATGTGGCGCTCGTTGTCATCCAGTTTCTCTTTGCTGTGCTGGTGTTGGCGATGGCTGCAGCCAGCCACGCTTTGCTTCGCGAGCTATTGCCTGAGCGGGAAGCCGGGCTGACGGCCCTGGTCTTCTTGTCGCTTCCGGTTTCCCTGTACCTGGGCTTCAAGGTGCTCTCGGAGATACCGAGCGCGTTGCTGACGACAATCGCATGCTGGGCGTATCTCAGAAGCTTTCGAGCAGTACAAACGAAAGCACGTTTGGGATTTCTCGGTGTTGCAGTGCTCGCACTATCTGCCGGGATTTTCGCACGATTTACCTCCTTTCTCCTCTTTGGCGGTTTTATCGTCGGGTTGCTGGTATGGCGCCATGAGCGCTTTCACTGGGCTAGTGTCGTGATCCGCGCCGGGGTTGTGTTCACCCTGAGCCTGGGCGTAATAGCGATCGCGTACACCGTGATTGGCGTGACCATCGATCAGTTCACGGAACTGATCCGGTCCACGATGAGACGCACGCCGGGTCTCGGTGTCAAGATCTTCGCGCTCGCTATGACGGTGCAGTGTTTTGCCCCAGTGCTGCTATGGGCCCTGAAACCACCGTATCCGCGGCCGGTGCTGGCGGGGATCGTATGGGCAGGGATATGTGCCTTGCCGTTTATTGTCAGTTCACAATACTTAGAGCCTCGATACTTCTATATGGCGCTTTTGCCACTGGCGGTCATAATGCACTCAGGATTGCAGGGCATCGCCCGCCGGTTTTGGCCCGGAAACATGATGACGGCGTGGAGCTTGATGTTGGGGGGCATCGTGCTCGCCAACCGGATGCTATTCGCGCCGCTGATGCCCTACGAGCTGGATCAGCGACAGTTCGCGAAAACCATGACGGAGCTCGTGCAGCGGTACGGCGAAGCGACCTACATCTGTTTGTGGATCTCCGATTACAGTTTTTTACGTTTCGCGTTCCCCCACCAGGGGTTGAGGCTCGCTTTAAGCGAGGTGGACCCCGAGGACCGCGGTGTTTTTCACACTGAAGGATTCCAGCGCTGGGTCGGCGACAACCGGTACATAGGTTCGTTGACAGTCCTGAAGCAGGCTCGCGAGCCTTGGATCTACATTGGCTGGACGTTCAATCCGGTTGTGCTCCAGCTGGAGAACCCGACTTTGACAGTTCCGCGTACATTTTCGAGTCGCTGCGGTGGTGGGGTGACTTATCGATCAAGCGGTTAGGTGTCGGAGAGACGCAGACATGGCGAAAAACGCTACGTACATGGATTAGCGT
>JBOIEG010000647.1:0-5474 GCA_050740915.1 Gammaproteobacteria bacterium
GAGAGCGGCAAGCGGGTGGTGGTCACAAAGCGATTCGCCGGCAGCCCTAGGGCCTGCGCGCCCCCGATGCGGTAATAAAGCCGCCCATCGCCCAAGGGCGAGGGGGTGAGCGCCTGTGCGCCGCCGATGATGGCGGTGAAGCCCACGGTCACCACGAGCAGTGTGATCCGCCGTGCTCTCATCAAAACTCGATGCTCCCCAAGAAGATCCCCAGACTGGGGAAACAGCAGCGATAGCGCCGCCAGAGGTTCCAGGCGTAGTCCTCGGTCTCATCCACCTGCTTGAAGTCTGCCCAAGAGAAAGGCTGGAATACGTCGTTGATGCCGAAGACATCGCAGGTGGATTCAGCGATGGGGGTCAACATCTGCCACTTCGAGTTCTCGGGATCGTTCTCGAAGACCGGCCCCGGGGGCTCGCAGCCATCGCCACAGTCCCCGCCGCCAAGAAACACATAGGCATGGGGCTGAAGCTCCCGCGTCACGATATCCGCCGCACGCTGGGCGCAGACCGCCGCGGCCTTGGGGTCTTCGGAGGTATTCACAAACCCCTGCCGCGGGTGGACCGAGCCCCAGGTGTTCAAGGGCCAGTTGCCGATTTCGCGCAGCCCCGGGATGAAGCTTGCGGGATAGATGAGCTCGGTCACCCCCGAGCGCCAGCCGATGGCATCCACGGTGGAGAGGAAATAGGGGAAGAAGGACTCGGCCTCGCTGCTACACAGAAAGCCATAGGCCAGGGTGAGATCGCTCCCTGAGACGATCGGGTTTCCGATCACATCGGTTTCCTTGAAACGCACGTTCTCGTGCGCCTCAATGCGCGTGCCTTCGCGCTGATGACCCCCCTCGACCAGGAGCCCGGCATCGGCGCCTAGGAGGCCTCCCACAGCACCCGCGCCTGCCGCACCCAGTCCCGCCATCTCCGCCCAAGGGTTCTCGCCGGTGCGCTGATACGCGGAGACCACGACATCGGGCAGGAAATGACTGATGCGCGCCGTGGTCTCGATACTGCATTCAAAGAGATCGCAGATCAGAAACAAACAGAAACCGGTGATCTGATAGTCGAGGCACCCGGAGCTCAAGGAGAGCGCGGCGATCTCGTCCGTCGAAATGTCACGGGCGGCGGCCGGGCCTGCGAGCAGAGCGCCCAGGATGATCGCTCCAACGGCGTGCTGGCCGAGATCCTTAGCACGGCTCATGCTCGGGCAGCTCATGGGGAGCCTGCCTTCAAGCGCCGGTACTCGGCAAGCGCTTGATCGAGATCGGTGATCCCATAGACTACCATTTGCCCATCGAAGACGATGGCCGGGAGCCTTAGCACACCATACTGTCTTGCTGTGAGCAGACCCCGATAAGCCCGAGTCAGGAGCTGGGCTTCATCGCGCCAGGCGCCTTGCACCTGAGCCCGGGTGAACTCGGCAGCGTCTTTTCCCTGCGGCAGACTCGCGCTCAGCTCCGCCTCGATGCGTGCCGGCTCATCGAGGATATAGATCGGTACAGCGGGCGTGGCCCCTGAGATGGGATAGCGCGCGGTGGTGAAGATCTCTATCCGGGGCGTCTCTGCGGCGAGCGTGGCATCCATACCGGTGAGAAGGACGAGCATCGTCTGTGTTAACGTCATCTCAACCGCAGCGCCATCTGCCGGGTGCGGCGCCGCTGCATGGCGGCATAGGCCGGATTGAGATCGATGCCGATCCACCTACGGCCAAACCGCTGGGCCACCTCCGCCGCCGTCCCGCTACCGAGAAACGGGTCGAGCACAATATCGCCTTCCCGGGAGCCTGCGAGAATGCAGGGCTCGATCAGTGCCGGGGGAAACGTGGCAAAGTGCGCATCTGGAAAAGGCAGGGTGGCGACCTCCCAGACCGAGCGCTTGTTACGGCGATCCCCTTCCCAGGGCACGGACGCCCCACGGTGCGCGCCGAGTCTACCGTACTCATCGCCATAGCAGCGTGAGGTGTTGCCATTCTTAGCTATCCCTCGCCTGCGGAGTCCCGCGTGCTCTTGTTGCCCCGGCGCTTGATGATTGGCGTTGCGCGCGTGATCGCCGCAGCAGGCGTGTTCCCGGATCGCCTCGTGATCGTAGTAATAGTGCTCGCTCTTGCTCAGCAGGAAAACATACTCGTGCGCTTTGGTCGGCCTGTCTCTGACACTCTCTGGCATGGGATTCGGCTTGTGCCAGATGATGTCCGAGCGCAGAGTCCAGCCATCGGCCTGGAGCGCAAAGGCCACCCGCCAGGGAATGCCAACGAGATCCTTGGGTTTGAGGCCTGGGAGCGGGAGGCGATTGGGTTGCGTAAGACCCCCGTCGCCCAGCCGATAGGCGTGCTTGCCGGAGTTCCCTGCGGTGTGGGTTCCGCGGTAACCCTGTCCTGGGCAATCCTGAGGTAGCGAAGGACGAAGGGCCTTCCAGCGCTCGCCTTGAATCCCGCCGCCGGGACAATCCCCCACCATGCCGGCCCCGGTCGCATAACAGTCCCCGAGGTTGAGCCACAAGGTGCCATCTGCCGAGAGCAGCTCACGCACGAGCGCAAAGACCCCGACCAGCACGGCGACGTACTCATCCGGCGTGCGCTCCAAGCCGATCTGGCTCCCGCACCCATAATCCCTCAACCCCCAGTAGGGCGGGGAGGTCACGCACATCTGCATCCGCGCTCCATCCGCAATCAAGCGCCGCAGGACCTTGCGGCAGTCCCCGATAAGGCAGGTATCGAGCGCTACAGATTGCCGTGTCACCGGCTCTTCTCCCCTAGCCGCTTCGCGATCTCGTAGCCCGCCTCAAGCTCGGTGCACTGCTTCTCCCGCCTGATCCGGGCCCGCTCAGCCTTCTCCTCGGGCTCGGTCATGGCCAAGGCCAGCGCCAGAGGCGGCGGGATGATGCGCAGCAGCGCCTGAAAGTGTGCGCCGAGAATAGCGCCCTCGGTGTATTTGCTGGGCTCCTTGCGCGCGGCGAGCAGCATCGCCCGCTGGGCGGGCGTCAGCTCCCGGAAGCGGCCGACCTGCTCCGCCTCATCGGCCTCCATCGCGAGACACAGCCACCACTCCATCATGTTGAGCATCTTGCGGGCGAGCTCTGGGAAGTCTTCCAGGCTATGGGTGATGGCCCAGTACCAAGCCCCGTACTTTCGCCACAGCCGAATGGCTTTCGCGGTGTAAGGGGCCAGAAGCGGATGGATGGTGATCAAGTGCGCCTCATCGTTGACCACGATGGTGGCGCGGCCCTCGCGCTGATGCCGCTCTACGAAGTCCTGGATGTGGCTCATGATCGAGGTGTAGGCACAAGCGAGGCTGTCCTCGTAGCCCTCGCGCGCGAGGAGCCCGAGCTCCAAGATCGTGATGTCGGCCGTGGGCCAGGGGCGGCCCTCGCGGTTGAAGAACTGGCCCTGGATCCCGGTGCAGAAGAGCTCCATCCCCTCGGCCATATCCTCGGCCTCGGGTTTCCGGTGAGCTTCGATGTCGGGCAGGGTGCGCAGCGCCTGTGCCACATCCTCGGTCAATACTTGGGGGCGGCCGGCGCCTTTCACCTCCTTGGCGGCTTTGAGGATCGCTTTGCGCAGGATCAGGCGCGCACCGCGGGAGAGGCGGTGCAGCGGATCGTCCTCGCCCCCTGTGACCATGATGCGGGCCGCAAGCTCCATCTGCCCCAGGGGATCGATGGGGGCCTCATCGAGCGCGTCCTCCTCCGCTGTCTCCTCGGCCTCGGCAAGGGCAAGACCGGTGTCGGAGGCGAGCGGCTGCTCGAGCAGGCGCAGCGCCCCGGCGAAGGGGGGCAGGCTCACCTGGGTTTCAGGCTCGAGGACCACCTGATGGACGGTAAGCCCGAGCCTGCGGCAATGATCCCCGAACAGATCGAAGCTGCGGCCGGCGTCGATGATGAAGATCCGCGGGCGGTGCACGGCGAGCGCGTGCAGCAGCATCGCATTCACGGTCGCCGATTTCCCGGAGCCCGTGGGCCCCAGGATCAGCATGTGGGCGTTTTTCTTGCGGTCCTGGCGGTTTAAAGGATCGAAGGTTACCAGATCCCCGGCGCGGTTAAAGAAGACACAGCCCGGGCGCCCGGTGCCGATGGAACGGCCATAGAGGGGCAGGAGGCTCGCGATGTGGGTGGAGAAGGTGAGCCGCCCGCGCCTTCGGATCCGGTCGAGCGGCGGCTCGTAGTTGAAGGGCAGATGGCGGATGTAGGAATCCAGGGCGATCAGATCATGGGCGCCCGCGATCGGCTGGATCCCATGCGTGACCAAGAGCGTATGCAGCCGGTGGAGGCGCTGCTTAAGCGTTGTGAGATCTGGGGCTTTGAGGTAGAAGGCCTGGGTCAAGGGATAGATCTTGTCCCCCTCGGCGAGCGCCCGCTGCGCGGACTCGCCCGTCTCGCGGGTGATCATCGATTCCGCCCCCTCGCCGATGGCCGTGCGCATCACATGGGCGATGTGGTTGAGGACTTGGTACTGGGGCTTGAAGAGGATGACCAGGGTGAGGATGGTACCCTCGGGCACCTGATCGAAGAGCGCGAAGGCCTGTTGGCCGAAGCTCTTCTCGGCCGTGTAGTGCCCCGGCTCCGGGGCGCGGCGTAAGCCCTGGATGGTGACACAGGTATGCGGCCGCCCATCAAACCACCATACACCGCTCTTGCCATCCGAGCGGGGCGGAGTCACCATCAGGCTGTCGGCTAAATCCGCCCCGAAGGGCAGATCTTCATCGCCCGGGTAGGGCATGCGCTCCAAGAGCCGGTCTGGATCACCCTCCCCCAGGGCGGGCTTGGGATTAAACCAGGGCAGCATCCACTCGTAGAACATCCGCCCGTCCCCGCGGCGCACCCCGACCCCGGCCGCGCTCAAGGCGGTCGCAAGCCGCACCGAGACGTCGTTAAGCTCGGCCAACGCCAGGGATCCCGGCCGGGCGCGGCGGTAGAGGCAAGCCCGCACCCGGCGCTTGCGCCCCCGCCAGCGCCTTCCGCCGGTGATGCGATCCTCGAAGAGCCCTTCGGGAGCCGTCACCCGCGTGAGGTGCGCCTCTAAGGTCTGAAGGTAATGCTCACTGAAAGGGCTGGCCGCCAAACGGGGATCGATCTCCGCCTGCAGCTCGCGCAGGGATCCCCGGAAGCTTGGCTCATCCTGGACGAAGAGCTGCAGCACCCAGGGGTCTGGGTCTTCCTCGGGGATGGCCTCGGTCACGAGGTCTTGCAGCTGCGCCGCGAGCGCGGTGAGGTACTCGGCACTTTGCCCGTCGGTCGCCGCCGGCTGGAGCTCGAAGAGGGCGCCGGCGCTGCGCCCATCGGCCAGCGCGAAGGCGCGATGGGCGGGGAGATATTCCGCCCAGGGAAGCAGATCGGTGAAGGACTCCGGCGCCTCATAGAGCCTTCGGATCCGTGATCGGGTGACCGGGCGCCGAGCCGCGTGCCCCAGAGCCTGGGCGGCCGTGCTCATGGCGCCTCTCCTGGCAGCGCGTACTCCACCCGCTCATAGAGCGGGAAGGCGGTAGCAT
>JBOIEG010000648.1:0-7313 GCA_050740915.1 Gammaproteobacteria bacterium
GCCAGGGCGCCCAAGATAATCCGGCAGCGCAGCGCCACCTGTTGCGGAGTTCCGTGTGCGGATCCCCCTGTCTCCAGCGGCGTGCGTTCAGCCGGCTGCAACTTGATCGCCACGCGGGTGTTCGGCATGAGCGAGACCATAGCAATCACTGGAAAGTCTGTAACGTTATTTAAGGGACACTACCCTAGGTGAAGGGTTGGGGGAGTCCGTTGCCCTGTCGTACAACGGAAACACCGCCCTCATCGGGAAGCCTGGAGCTAACGGCTGTGGTGGAATGTCCCAAGGTGAGGTCGCTGTGTATGTGCGCACAGGTGGCGTTTGGGTTCTACGACAGACCCTTAGTATCGGTGACTGCGGCGTCAACAGATCCTTCGGATCATTCGGGTCCGTCGCCCTGTCAGCGGATGGCAAGGTAGCGCTCCTCGGACGGCCGGCCCGGGAGGTCGACCCGGGTCATGCTTATGTGTTTGTGCGTAAGGGGGGCAAATTTGTCCCGCAGCCCCCCTTCACTGTTTTTGTGGACATTGATTTTGAACAGGGCTCGCCTATCTTCTCTTCCGGTGGGGAACCGGGATTCGGTCGCTCCGTCGCCCTGTCTGACGATGGCACGCGGATGCTCATCGGCGGCAACGATTTCTCGGGCGGGAGCGCTCCGGTCTACGTGTTTAAGCGATCCGGAGCCAAATGGACCGAGCTGCAAAAGCTGACTCCCCCGACCGGTGTGACGTTCGATCCAATTGCCCTGGCGGCTGATGGGAAAACAGCGCTGATCGGGGCGCCGAGTAGCCTGCAAGCCTACGTGTTTGTCCGCCGCGGGGTCCACCTTCGCCTGCGGCAGATCCTCACCGGACCCGCTCTCAACGGATTCGGTCGCTCTGTCTCCATAACCGCGGATGGGAGGCGCTTGCTCGTCGGGGCCCCTGCTGGCACTGATGCCGCTGCTGCCGCTTATGTATTTCGCGAGTCGGGAGGCATCTGGACTCTACGGCAGACGCTTACCCCTTCAGAGACCGAGACCGGATTCGGCTCGTCCGTGGCGATCAGTAGCAAGGGCGGTAATGCCGCCTTGGTCGGAAGCCCCCAACCTCTGATCTTCGATCCGGACAGGCCCGAACAATTACCCTGTGCCGAAGGTTTACCCTGCGGGGCGGCCTACGCATTCCGCAAATAGGCCCTAAGCGACACAACCGGCGGCCCCGCCGCCGGTTGTCCCCTGCTTCCAAACGCGCTGTTATTAGGGCTTTCGAGCCCGGTTCCTCCCTCATTCGCAGCGACGCCTGGAAAAGTATCTATACTCAACGCCCGACGCACGGCCGACACCAAGCAAAAAAACAAGGGGCTAGGGTGCCAAGAGATCCCTTCCTCTGACTTCAGAAACAGGCACTTTCGCAGCCCCAAGGTTAGCTCGAGCTGCAGCCCCTTTCCCGTACGTCCGCGGTTACAGATATTGGTCGCTCCTCTGCCCTGGCGTGTTGGGCTGGGGTCGTCGGCCGCCACAAAGCCGGCCTCGCTTAACACAGTGAGAGCTTGGCCGCGCAGGGCCGTATCTAAGCCGCCGAGGTACACGGCCGGTTCCAGCCCCTTGGCTCCATGGACGGTGATGACCCGATGCGCTCTGGTAACGGCGAAAAGAGCCCGCGGCTCATCAAAATGGTCGCTGGTAATGTGTAAATCGCGGTTTTGCCCAAGCTCGGGTTTGAGCCCCTCAAACGAGTAGAACGTGTGCTCTTGGCCCGCGATGGCATCCGCGATCGGGGTGGTGCCCCGCTCAATGCGTCCGCCGTGCGGTGCCAGGATCGCGATCCCCGAACGGCGGTGGCACACCCGGATACGGTAATCCCGCCCGGCCACCTCGTGCCGACTCAATTGCGAGAAGTTTGCATATTTATCCGCCACCGTTAGGATCGCGCCTTTGGATCTAAGGTTGACTCTTGTTGCCACATGAAGATTTCGATCATCGGGCTGGGGCGAGTGGGTTCCACCCTGGCCTACACCGTAATGATAAAAGAACTCTGCGATGAGTTGATCCTGGTCAACCGCAGCCCTGAAGTCGCGATAGGCGACGCCAAAGATCTACAGCACGCGCTACCTTTTATCGAACGCCAAATGATCATCGACGCCGGCGGCATTCCAGAGACGGCGGACTCGGACATCGTGGTTATGTGCGCATCGGGTCGCACCCCAAAAAACATGCGCTCGCGGCTCGAGCTCGGCCCCGCCAATGCCAAGCTTTTCGAGCAGCTCATCCCGGCCTTGGCCAAGGCCAGCCCTCAAGCAAAGCTTATCATCGTCACCAATCCGGTGGATGCGCTCACCTACTACGCGATAAAATCATCCGCTTACCCGCCCTCCCGTGTGCTGAGCACGGGCACTCTAATCGATTCCGCCCGCTTTCGCTCTATGTTATCGGCAGAAGTTGGGATCCATCCGGACGATCTGCGCGCTTACATCTTGGGTGAGCATGGGCCGAGTCAATTCCCGGCCTTGAGCCTCGCCCAAGCAGGCGGTGAGGCTATCGAAGACACCCGAGGGCGAAGGCGCATGTTTGATCAAGCCGTGGATGCCGGCTTTGAGGTATTCCGCTGCAAAGGCTATACGAATTATGCGATCGCGATGGCAGCGGCTCTGATCATCGAATCGATCGCCTTTGATAAGCGTCATACGATGCCGATTAGCACCTTGATCGACGGTTATCTGGGGGTGCGCGACGTGTGCCTGAGCGTGCCGGTCGTGGTCGGCAGGGAGGGCATCACACGGGTGCTGCAACCCGATCTCAACGAACCGGAGATCGAAGCCTTTCGCGCCTCTGCCGCCACCGTGCGCAAGGCGATCAATGAATTGCTGCGCGGATGAGCCTAGTGCTCTGAGAGCACTAGCCCAGCATGTCCAGAAGTCGCAGAGAACGGTGATGAGGATCCCGGTGTCTGCTTAGGGAAAAAGGTTGAAACCGAACGACTTAGACGGTCTGCGGATCGAACGAGACGACAGACGCTTTGCCCACGCACCGCGCCGCTCCTTTGGCCGCGTGCTGCTGATCGCTGCCGTGGCGCTCGGCATCGCTCTCGCGTACCTGTATGTTAGCGGCGGCTGGCGCCGCGGCACTGAAGTGGAAGTGAGCAAAGTGGTCCTCGCCTATCCCTCTCAAGCCTATGCCCTGCTCAACGCGACCGGTTATGTGGTCCCCCAAACCAAGGCCGACGTCGCCTCTAAGGCTACCGGCCGCTTGGAGTGGATGGGCGTCGAAGAAGGCAGCCGGGTATCGCAGGGACAGATCATCGCTCGCCTGGAAAACCAGGACGTAGTGGCCATCATGGAGCAGGCCGCCGCCAACATCACCGTGGCCAAGGCGCGATCCGAAGAAGCCCGGGCAGATTTGAAAGAAGCCTCCCTAACGCTCAAACGTGCGCAAGATCTACTGGCGAAAAAATATGTCTCCAAAGAAGACTATGACGCGGCCGTCGCCAGGCATGACAAAGCGGTGGCGGCGACTCGCCGGGCCCGCTCCGAGATCCGGGCCGCCGAGGCGAATCACGCAGGCGCCAAGGTCGCGGTGGCGTACACCTTGATTCGGGCGCCTTTTGATGGCGTTGTTTTAAGCAAACATGCCGATATAGGGGACATCGTTGCGCCGTTTTCCTCTACCACCGAATCCAAGGGATCGGTGGTGTCGATGGCGGACCTCGACACCTTGGAGGTGGAAGCCGATGTCTCCGAATCCAACATCGCCACGGTGGCGGTGGACCAGGCTTGCGAGGCGGTTTTGGACGCCCTACCACAGTCCCGTTTTCGCTGCGTGGTCAGTCGCATCGTGCCCACGGTTGACCGCAGCAAGGCGACGGTGCTGGTCAAAGTGAAATTCGTGGATAGAGATCCGCGCATACTCCCCGACATGAGCGCCAAGGTCGCGTTCTTGGCGCAGGCTCTCACCCGCGCCGAGCAGTCACCCCGCTTAGTTGCCGAACCCGACGCCATCGTCGAGCGAGCCGGACAAAAGCGCGCCTTTGTGGTGAATGGCTCCGAGGTGCGAGAGGTGGCGGTGGAGGTGGGAGCGCGACTCGGCGATCGGGTGATCATTAGCAGGGGCTTGAAAGAAGGGGATAAAGTCGTGCTAAAACCCCCGCAAGCGCTGGTCAACGGGGCGAAGGTCTGGCTTAAAGATTCATGAGCGAAGCGCTGATCCTGGCCCACAACGTCAGCAAATCCTACCGCAAAGGCACCCAGATCGTTCGCGTGCTGGAGCGCATCGATCTGCAGGTGGAGGACGGGGACTTTTTGGCTCTCATGGGCCCCTCCGGCTCCGGCAAGAGCACCTTGCTTAACCTGATCGCCGGTATCGACACACCCGATGAGGGCTCGATCCGCGCGGCGGGGGTAGACATTACCCGTCTGCCGGAATCGCAGCTTGCGGACTGGCGCGCCTCGCATGTGGGGTTTGTCTTTCAGTTCTACAACTTGATGCCGGTGCTGACCGCCTTCGAAAACGTAGAGCTCGCCTTGTTATTGAGCAGGCTCTCGCGCCGGCAGCGCGAACAGCATGTCGCTCTGGTGCTCGAGCTCGTGGGCTTGCACGATCGCATGTCCCACTACCCAGCGCAACTTTCAGGGGGCGAACAACAAAGGGTGGCGATCGCGCGGGCGGTGGTGAGCGATCCGACCCTCATCGTTGCCGATGAGCCGACCGGAGATCTTGACCGCAGCTCGGCGGCAGAGATCTTGAATCTGATGGAGCGTTTAAACCAAGAGTTCGGCAAGACCATCGTCATGGTCACCCACGATCAGCGCGCAGCGGACAAGGCGCACCGCGTTTTGCACCTGGACAAAGGCGTTTTGAGCAATTCCACCGCAGCGGCAGCGTGAGTTGGTTTATCTGCTGAAACTAAGCCTGCGCAATCTTCTGCGCCACAAGCTGCGTTCTGGATTGACCGCGCTGGGCATGATCGTGGCCGTCGTTGCTTTCGGGCTTTTGCGCACGGTGGTGGACGCTTGGTACGCAGGGGCGGACGCCACCTCCGCCACCCGTTTGATCACCCGCAACGCGATCTCGTTGGTGTTTACGCTGCCTTTGAGCTACCGCAATAAGATCCGCCAAGTCGAGGGGGTGAATTCTGTCAGCTATGCCGACTGGTTCGGCGGAGTCTACATCGACGAGAAGAACTTTTTTCCTCAGTTTGCCATCGAGCCAAGCAGCTATTTGGATCTCTATCCGGAGTATTTACTCCCGGAACAGCAGAAACGCGATTTCTTGCGCGACCGCAAGGGCGCGATCGCCGGGCGTAAAGTGGCGGCGGAATACGGCTGGAAGATCGGCGATGTGATCCCCTTGCGCGGTACCATATACCCCGGCAGCTGGAGTTATGTGCTGCGCGGGATTTACCGTGGCGGAGACGCCAAGACCGATGAGACGCAATTCTTTTTCCATTGGGAGTATCTGAACGAGACGGCTAAGAAGCGGTCGTCCCCGCTATCCGATCGAGTGGGGATCTACGTGGTAGGGATCAGAGAACCCGGTCTGGCCGCAGAGGTCTCCGAGAACATAGACCAGGGCTTCAAGAATTCCCTGGCCGAGACCCTGACCGAGACCGAAAAAGCGTTCCAGCTCGGGTTCGTGGCCATGACCGAAGCCATCATCACCGTGATCCGCGCGGTTTCGCTGGTCGTTATCGCCATCATCCTGGCCGTGGCCGCCAACACCATGGCGATGAGCGCACGAGAGCGCCGACGCGAGCACGCCACGCTCCGGGCATTGGGTTTTGGGCCTTACTTTCCTGCACTCGGCATCATTTACGAATCCTTAATGCTCGCCGTTTTCGCTGGGCTGATCGGTATCGCACTGACCTATCCCATGGCCGATTTCTTCGCGGGCAAGGTCGGAACGCTGTTCCCTGTTTTTCAGGTTTCGCCCCAAACGGTTTGGTTGGCGTTCGCTGCGAGCCTCCTTGTCGGTTTAGCAGCCGCGGTGGCTCCGGCCTGGGGATGCTACCGCATGCGGATCACAGATGGGCTAAGCAGCGTGGGATGACATGAGCCATATCCCCTTGAGCTATGCGTTTAGAAGCGCGCTCGCGCGCAAGCTCACGACGGCACTGACGGCCGGCGGTATGGCGCTGGTGGTGTTTGTGTTCGCTACTGTGCTCATGTTGTCGCAGGGCTTAAAGGATACTTTGGTGCAAACGGGCAGTGCGGACAATGTGATGGTGACCCGCCGGGGTGCCGAGACCGAGGTGCAAAGCGCAGTCGCGCGCGATCAGGCGGCGGTGATCGCGAGCCTGCCGCAGATCGCTTACGGCGCGGACGGTCGGCGGCTGGTGTCCAAAGAAACCGTCGTGCTCATGGTGTTGCCGAAACGAGGCAGCATGAAGCCCTCTAACGTCACCATACGGGGCTTGTCCGCAGAGGGCTTCGCCCTGCGTCCCCAGGTGCGTTTGAGCCAAGGCCGCCTGTTCCGGCCCGGCGCGGCGGAGGTGATCGCCGGAAAGAAGGTGGCACAAGGCTTTCTCGGTGCGGGAATTGGGGAAACGTTGCGTTTAGGATTGCGCGATTGGACTGTGGTGGGCACCTTCGACGCAGGCAATACTGGCTTTAGCTCCGAGATCTGGGGCGATGCGGACCAGCTGATGCAAGCGTTCCGGCGTCAGTCGTTTTCCTCCGTCATCTTCAAGCTCGCGCAGCCTTCCGCCCTACCCGCGATCAAAACGCGTACTGAGGACGATCCGCGGCTTACGATAGAGGCCAAGCGGGAGACCCAGTTTTATCTGGAACAGTCCGAGGTGATGGCTAACTTCCTCAACATTTTGGGGCTCACCCTGAGCGTGATCTTCTCTATTGGCGCCGTCATCGGCGCCATGATCACCATGTATGCGGCGGTCGCGAGCCGCACCTCGGAGATCGGCACCCTGCGCGCACTGGGGTTTCGCCGCCGCAGCATCCTCATCGCTTTTCTCGTGGAATCGCTGGTCTTAGCATTAATTGGAGGCGGTGTGGGTTTAGGCCTCGCCTCCTGCATGCAATTTATTAGTATCTCCACTATGAACTGGCAAAGTTTCTCGGAGCTTGCCTTCCGCTTTTCGCTCACACCCGCCATCGCCTTGCAGTCCCTGATTTTCGCCCTGTTCATGGGGTTCCTCGGTGGCTTTCTGCCCGCCGTCAAGGCGGCCCGTATGGGCATTACCCAGGCGCTGCGCGCGGCCTGAGAGCTTGTGAAAAAACCGTCGCGAGCGAAGGGAGGTCGTGTTCCGCCGGAGCGGAGGAGCGTTTCGCCTGGAGCGAAACGAAGCGCAAGCCCCGCAGAGGCGAGTCTCAAGGATGAGACGAGC
>JBOIEG010000649.1:0-4780 GCA_050740915.1 Gammaproteobacteria bacterium
GAGAGCGGCAAGCGGGTGGTGGTCACAAAGCGATTCGCCGGCAGCCCTAGGGCCTGCGCGCCCCCGATGCGGTAATAAAGCCGCCCATCGCCCAAGGGCGAGGGGGTGAGCGCCTGTGCGCCGCCGAGGGTGACGGTCAGGCCCACGGTCACTAAGAGCAGTGTGATTCGTGGCATCCGGTGTCCTATCATCAAAACTCCACACTTCCGATAAAAATGCCTTCACTGGGGAAACAGCAGCGGTAGCGCCGCCAGAGATTCCAGGCGTAGTCCTCGGTCTCGTCAATCTGCTTGAAGTCTGCCCAGGAGAAGGGCTGGAGCACATCGTTCAGGCCGAAGACAGCACAGGTGGGCTCGGGCACAGGCGTGAGCATCTGCCACTTCGAGTTCTCGGGATCGTTCTCAAACACAGGCCCGGGCGGCTCGCAGCCATCGCCACAGTCCCCGCCGCCGAGAAACGCATAGGCGTGGGGCTGGAGCTCCCGCGTCACGATATCCGCCGCCCGCTGGGCGCACACCGCCGCGGCCTTCGGGTCTTCCGAGGTATTCACAAACCCCTGCCGCGGGTGGACTGAGCCCCAGGTATTCAAGGGCCAATCCCCGATCTCCCGCAGCCCCGGGATGAAGCTCGCGGGGTAGATGAGCTCGGTCACCCCCGAACGCGAGCCGATGGCATCGACGGTGGAGAGAAAATAGGGGAAGAAGGATTCGGCCTCGCTGCTGCAGAGAAATCCATAGGCTTGGGTGAGCTCGCTGCCCGAGACGATCGGGTTGCCGATCACATCGGTCTCCTTGAAGCGCACGTTCTCGTGCGCCTCGATGCGTGTGCCCTCGCGTTGATGACCCCCCTCCACGAGGAGCCCGGCCACAGCCCCAAGGAGATCGGTGACGGTGCCAGCGCCTGCCGCACCCAGTCCCGCCATCTCGGCCCAAGGATTCTCGCCGGTGCGCTGATAGCTGGACACCACGACATCGGGCAGGAAATGGCTGATGCGGGGCGTGGTCTCGATACTGCATTCAAAGAGATCGCAGATCAGAAACAAACAGACACCGGTGATCTGATAGTCGAGGCAGGCGGGGCTCAACGAGAGCGCGGCGATCTCGTCCGTCGAAATGTCACGGGCGGCGGCCGGGCCTACGAGCAGAGCGCCCAGGATCATCCCTCCAACGGCGTGCTGGCCGAAATCCTGAGCGCGGCTCATGGGGGGCCTGCCTTCAAGCGCCGGTAGTAGGCTAAGGCTTGATCGAGATCGGTGATCCCGTAGACGACCATCTGCCCGTCGAAGACGATGGCCGGAAGCCTTAGCACACCATACTGTTTGGCTTTGAGCAGACCCCGATAAGCCCGCGTCAGAAGCTGGGCTTCCTCACGCCAAGCACCGTGCACCTGAGCTCGGGCAAACTCGGCCGCGGTGTCTTTTCCCTGCGGCAGACTCACGCTCAGCTCCGCCTCGATGCGCGCCGGCTCATCGAGGATATACATCTCTACAGCGGGTGTGGCCCCTGAGATCGGATAGCGCGCGGTAGTGAAGATCTCGATCCGGGGTGCCTCTGCGGCAAGCAGCGCCTCGGTCCAAGCGAAGAGGAGCAGCATCGCCCGGCCCGGATTCATCTCAATTCCCCAGTCTGTCGTTGCAGCGCCAGTGTCCTCTGCGCGGTGCGGCGTTGCTGCATGGCCGTATACCCAGGATTAAGATCAATGCCAAGCCAGCGGCGCCTGAGCCGCTGAGCCACCTCCGCCGTTGTCCCGCTCCCGAGAAACGGATCGAGCACGGTACTTCGATGCGGTGCCGCAGTACGTGGCGCAATCTCGATCCGATTCAACCATCCCCGATCGATCCACCGTGTCAATAGCACGGGCGGGATCACTCGCGCGCCGTTTCTGTCTGTGCGCAGGTAGTGCGCGAAGGTCGTTTCCCCGCCCGCCTCATCCATCATCTCGGACCGATGCGTGGAGGCGCGCAACTGCTCGGCGTAGGCCGCTTGCTCGGCGCGACTCATGGCCCGCGTGGACTCGATCGCCCGGCGTGGGCGATTCATCCCAGCCCGCCCCGTGATCAGCGACGGGTCATCGTGGCGCTCTCCATCGCCGGTCGGGGTCAAGATCATGTCTTCCGGCTCATGGGCACCGATCACGAGACTGCCCGCCAACACGCAGGGCTCGATGAGCTTCTGCGGGAAGGTGGCGAAGTGGGGATCGGAATTGGACTCCGTGGCGATGGTCCATACCGAGCGTCGGTTGTGCCCGATCGCACCGTCGCATAACTCGCGGATCGCCTCCGCATCGTAGTAATAACGCTCGCTCTTGCTCAACAGAAAAAGGTATTCGTGCGCGCGGGTCGGCCGATCCCTGACACTCTCGGGCATGGGATTGGGCTTGTGCCAGATGATGTCCGAGCGCAGCGTCCAGCTATCGGCCTGGAGCGCAAAGGCCTCCCGCCAGGGAATGCCAACCAGATCTTTGGGTTTAAGGCCAGGGAGCGGGAGGCGATTGGGTTGAGTGAATCCGCCCTCGCCCAGGGCATAGGCGTTCTTGCCGCTGTTGTGCGCCGTGTGAGTCCCGCGATAACCCTGTCCTGAGCAATCCTGAGGTAGCGAAGGACGAAGGGCCTTCCACCGCTCGCCTTGAATCCCCCCGCCGGGACATTGCCCCACCATGCCGGCCCCGGTCGCATAACAGTCCCCGAGGTTAAGCCACAAGGTGCCGTCGTCGGCCAGGAGGTCACGTACGAGTCGGAAGACCTCGACCAGCACGGCAACATACTCATCGGGCGTGCGCTCCAAGCCGATCTGGCCTTCACAGCCATAGTCCCTCAATCCCCAGTAGGGCGGCGACGTCACGCACATCTGCACCTTCAGGCCTTCTTCGATCAACTGCTTCAGCACCGTCCGGCAGTCCCCGACGAGGCAGCTGTCGCGCAGGTCCGTCGCTATCCTCACCCGCTGCCCTCCGCCAGCCCCTTTGCGATCTCATAGGCCGCCTCGAGCTCGGTGCACTGCTTCTCCCGCACGATGCGGGCGCGCTCGGCCTTCTCCTCGGGCTCGGTCATGGCCAGCGCGAGCGCCAAGGGCGGCGGGATAATGCGAAGCAGCGCTTGGAAGTGCGCGCCGAGGATGGCGCCTTCGGTGTACTTGCCGGGCTCCTTGCGGGCGGCGAGCAGCATCGCCCGCTGGGCGGGTGTCAGCTCCCGGAAGCGCCCGACCTGCTCCGCCTCATCGGCCTCCATCGCCAGGCACAGCCACCACTCCATCATGTTGAGCATCTTGCGGGCCGACTCGGGGAAGTCTTCCAGGCTATGGGTGATGGCCCAGTACCAGGCCCCGTACTTTCGCCATAGCCGGATGGCTTTCGCGGTGTACGGAGCCAGAAGCGGATGGATGGTGATCAAGTGCGCCTCATCGTTGACCACGACGGTCGCGCGCCCCTCGCGCTGGTGCCGCTCAACGAAGTCCTGGATGTGGCTCATGATCGAGGTGTAGGCACAAGCGAGACTGTCTTCATAGCCCTCGCGCGCGAGGAGCCCGAGCTCCAAGATCGTGATGTCCGCCGTGGGCCAGGGCCGGCCCTCGCGGTTGAAGAACTGGCCCTGGATCCCCGTGCAAAAGAGATCCATCCCCTCGGCCATGTCCTCGGCCTCGGGTTTCCGGTGCGCCTCGATGTCGGGCAGGGTGCGCAGCGCCTGTGCCACATCCTCGGTCAATACCTGGTTGCGCCCGGCGCCTTTGACCTCTTTGGCGGCTTTGAGGATTGCTTTGCGCAGGATCAAGCGCCCGCCGCGGGAGAGGCGGTGCGGCGGATCGTCCTCGCCCCCTGTGACCATGATGCGGGCGGCGAGCTCCATCTGTCCCAGAGGATCGATGGGAGCCTCATCGAGCGGGTCTTCCTCCGCCGTCTCCTCGGCCTCGGCAAGCGCAAGGCCCGTGTCGGAGGCGAGCGGCTGCTCGAGCAGGCGCAGCGCCCCGGCGAAGGGAGGCAGGCTCACCTGGGCTTCAGGCTCCAGGACCACCTGATGGACGCTGAGCCCGAGCTTTCGGCAGTGATCCCCGAAGAGATCGAAGCTCCGTCCGGCGTCGATGATGAAGATCCGCGGGCGGTGCACCGCGAGCGCGTGTAGCAGCATCGCATTCACGGTCGCCGACTTCCCAGAACCCGTGGGCCCCACGATCAGCATGTGGGCGTTTTTCTTCCGGTCCTGGCGGTTCAAGGGATCGAAGGTCACCAGATCCCCGGCGCGGTTGAAGAAGACGCAGCCCGGGCGCCCGGTGCCGATGGAGCGGCCATAGAGGGGCAGGAGGCTCGCAATGTGGGTGGAGAAGGTGAGCCGCCCGCGCCTTCGGATCCGTTCCAGCGGCGGCTCGTAGTTGAAGGGCAGATGGCGGATGTAAGAATCCAAGGCGATCAGATCGTGGGCGTCCGCGATCGGCTGGATCCCATGTGTGACCAAGAGCGTATGCAGCCTGTGGAGGCGGCGCTTAAGCGTTGTGAGATCTGGGGCTTTGAGGTAGAAGGCTTGGGTCAAGGGATAGATCTTGTCCCCCTCGGCGAGCGCCCGTTGCGCAGCCTCACCCGTCTCGCGGGTGATCATCGATTCCGCTCCCTCGCCGATGGCCGTGCGCATCACGTGCGCGATGTGGTTGAGCACCTGATACTGGGGCTTGAAGACGATGACGAGAGTAAGAGTCGTGCCCTCGGGCAGCTGATCGAAGAGCGCGAAGGCCTGTTGGCCGAAGCTCTTCTCGGCGGTGTAGTGCCCCGGCTCGGGGGCGCGGCGCAAGCCCTG
>JBOIEG010000650.1:0-1820 GCA_050740915.1 Gammaproteobacteria bacterium
CTCATCGACCGACGGCGGCAGCAGGTAGGGTGTGTCACGATCGCATTGACGGAAGTGGCTCATGCACGCTCGCTCATTGAATCCATTGCCGATCCGATCGGTTTGCACATCAAAAGTTCTGCCTTAAAAGTTCCGCCTTAAGTCCGACAGGCTCCTAGGACGGACCTATTTTGAGCATCTACGTTCTAACCATGATTCGGTCAAGCGGAAAATAACCGTCCTCTTTTCTGATACGGTAGCCTCTACCTCACTAGACGCGGGTCGAAGTTGAACGGCTCAGCCGACGCGGCGGCGATGACTGCTTCGTATTGTGCATGGGCCGGATTGACCAGGATGTTTCGTTGCTGCGGCACGAGGGTGCTGGGGACCGCGAGGGCGAGGGAAAGACCGCTCGCGATCCACTCGTCCCCGATCGCCGCCGTGGAGGAGGGCGGAGGATCACCCCGGCAATCGGGGGGAAGTGCGCTGTCGTCCAACACCATCACGCTCTCGTCGCGCAACTCCAGGCCAAACAGGACGTACTGATTCAGCACCGCGCTGCGGTGCAAATGCACGAGCAGCTCCAAAGTGGCCAGGGCAACGCCGTCCGATGCGTACACCATCCTCACGCCCTTGCTGTTCCAACGACCACCGTGGGCTTTCGCACCGGAGCCGTCCAACGCCGTGTCGGCATACCGCCCCTTCACCAGGCGGTAGGCCCGCATCAGGTATAGACGCCATGCTCCAGGCGACCGATTAGGTCCCGTACCTCAGCAGCCCCGGCCTCGGTGTCCAGATGCTGAAGCGGGCTGTCACCGCCCAGTGCCTTGGCAGGCTCGTTGAGCCAGCGCCGTGCCGACTCGGCCTCACCCTCGAACAACTGCAGAGCGCCGCGGTAGGCCGCCGCGACCCGATATACCCGATCGCTCTCCTCGGGCGACAGCAGCCCGGAGACACTCTTGCGACGCCGGGTCAGCGTCGCGGGAGCGATTTTGGTCACCTTCAGCAGGGTCTGCTGGGGTACGCAAAGCTCATCGGCCAGCTTCTCGATGACCGCAACACGAAAACCCCGCTGGATCTGTTTCACCAGCTCGGCGCGGTCCTTGACTAACCCCAACCGGCGAAACGTCTCGGTGCTAGAGGCTTCGGCGGCCACTCTACCCGGGGCGCTGAACTGTTGGGGCTTGAAAACCCTCCTCTGGGCAGTCATTCACCCCTCCCAAAACGATTCATATGAAACAAATTATACAATCAACTGGAATAACTGCAAGAGGCTAGGGCGTATTGGTAGCGAATCGGCCTTTCGCCTGCAACGGCAAGAAAACTCCGCACCCCACGGTGGCCGATTACGCTTCCTCAGGCACTTACGCACCGCGCAAGTCTACAGCAAGGGTAGCGACGTAGAGTAGTCGAGTGCTATTACCGGCACACGATCATGAACAAACCGGAAACCTTGGCCTATATCGGCGAGCTGGGCAATGGTCGTCTGCTCGCCCAGGACTACGACCCCATGTCGCAATGGTGTGGGGATTGGAATTAAACTCGTCCGTCTTTACCCGATTAGGGCAAATAAGATCAAAGGCGTTCCCATTCCTCCCGATTTACGTGAGCTTGCCGCAATATCCTAACCCAAGTTCGCCAGCGGCTGGCATTTTAGGGCTGATTTAGCCCCTTCGAGGCGAGGTTCACAGAAATAACCTACTGACATCACAGCGGATTTTTTGCCCAAGCTCGACGAAAACGCAAATGTAGTGACCCATAACCTGACACAATCGTTGACAGCGGTTACACATCACGCCTATGCTCGGCGAGTAGGTACGTCAAGCACAGAAAACGCTATG
>JBOIEG010000651.1:0-5401 GCA_050740915.1 Gammaproteobacteria bacterium
GTGCGTTCAGCCGGCTGCAACTTGATCGCCACGCGGGTGGTCGGCATGAGCGAGACCATAGCAATCACTGGAAAGTCTGTAAAGTTATTTAAGGGACACTACACTAGGCGATGCCTACACTAAGGAAGGGGGTGCCGCACGAAGAATGGCCAGACCCGATCCGGTATGTTGAACCCATTGAGATTGTTGGTCCCATTGGGATACCGGTGGGTGACACCGCCAAGAAAAGCGAAGTACAACTCGTTCCCATCGAGATTGCCGGGTTGTGGAGTCTGTGCACGTAGCCTCTGTCCAGGTTGCGCTGGTCAGGGTGGTGACTGGCGTAGCTTCAAGATTGAAGGAGTCAAGATTCACCAAGATCCGGTTCTTGATTGGCGGGATGTGGTCGAGATCCGAGGGATCCAGTGGCAACTCCATTATCGTAGGCATTCCCAAGGTGATCAAATAACTGTTGATCGCCTCAAGCCCGTTATCGTCCCGGGTGCCAATAGAAAAATACGCAGAAAGATTGCGGTGCCCGACCAGCGTTTCATGCACCTCGTCCAAACCTGACGTGTGGCAGGCCACCGCCGCGATGAGATCCGAGGCCTCGACCCCTAGACGTGCACACATTGCCCCGCCGCTCGAGAACCCTGCCACGTACAGGCGCTTGGGGTCGGTCGAGAGCTGTTGGATCACGTCATCCCCGATCTGACGGATGAACTTCACATCATCGGCAGGCCAAGGAGACGTCGCGGGATAGCCAGCCGGCCGCTTATTGGGGTTTATCTGACCCGGAAGGCCGTAATTATTCCAGTGTGTTGAGAAACGCTGTTTATCCAGAACAAAATGTTCCACCGCCGTCGGAAAAATTGCGACGAAGCCTTCCTGGGTAGCCTTTTCCCGCCAACCGGACCTGCGCAGGAACTGTTCGCCCGTGCCACTCCCCCCATGGAGCATGAACCCCGCTGGGGAACTGGCGGGCACGCCAGCGAGCGGTACCCACACCACGTACCGGCGGGTATAACCGTCCACTACCGTAGTCCGGCAATTCACGCCTGGCACGTACGCAATACCGCTTACTCCAACACTATCGCAGTGAATGCCAAACGGGGCAACGGAATGATTCGCATGAGCCGGCGACACGAGCCCCAACACGACGGCTCCCACAAGCATAAAGCCTGCGAGATACCCGACGAGGTTGTTACAGACTGGTAACGACGGTGGATTCACAACCACGGCTTGTCGAGTTTCGCTTGCACGAAACGCCAAGCCATCGGAAGTATGTTTTTGCATAAATGATAATAGTAGCGTTTTCATGGCATTCTCCTGTGACTACTCGGGACATCGGTTGAAATGAGACGTTGAAATTCGGCGCAATACGCTAAGGCTATTGCGGCCTACGTACCTATTGCGTCTACGCGGGCTAGGAACGGACAACCGCAGCGGGGAGAAAGGGCCACAAAATCGAATATTTCGGGCGATGGCTAAGAAAAAATAAGCGATCCCGGCCTTTTTTTGGGCCCCCCTTTCTCGGGCCCCTAGCGGCCTTTTTCGTTGTCAGTCGCGCCATGACCCTTGGGCGCAGGGGCGCGATGACCAACGGTCTGGGGCAACAGCAGTGGCTTCCTACTGCCGTCCACCCCGCAGAACCCCATCAGAACGGGCAGTCGATGGGCACCTCGACGTCGCAGAGGGCGTCGACCCCGGACCCGCCGTTTCCGGTGTCGGACCCGGCGTCGCCGGTCAGTTCGTCCACTCCTGCCTCGCCGAACAGGAGATCATCGTTCGAGCCGCCGAAGATCTCGTCCCTCTTGGGGCCACCGAAGATCTGGTCCTCCCCGCCACCGCCCTCGATCACGTCCCGGCCGCCGGGTCCGGGCGGGGCCGCCCCCGGCTGGTCGTCGCCGTAGATGCTGTCGGGCCCGGCGTCGCCGGAGATGTCGTCGTCCCCGCCGCCGCCTTCGGCATAGTCGAAGTCACCTGGGCCCAGGTTGATGGTGTCGTTCCCGGCGTCGCCGAACACCGAGTCCACCCCGTCGCCGGAGTCGATGGTGTCCGCGTCGATGCCGCCGCAGATAATGTCGTTGCCGGGTCCGGTCGTGATGACGTCGTTCCCCCCTTTCCCCACCACCCAGTCCGGGGTGGCGTCGAGGTCGCCCAGGACGTCGGGAAGCGAGGTGCCGTTGTGGATGTCGTACCCCAGGTCGGCGGCCTCCGTCTCTGAGAAGCCGTTGCAGGTGGCCGCCGATAAATCCACGGAGGTTAACGCCAAGCATACTGGTAATATCGAAAGTAATGTGTGTTTCATGATCGTCTCCTATGTCACTTTTAAGGGTTAAAGGTTGCGGCTTCCATGCGTTCGCGTTCGTCGCGAGGACGTCCTGATCCATCGTTTGAGAGTAAGCCCGGTGAATCACCTGGCTTTTTGGGAAAGCGCAATATCTGAGTACTCGCGCCTCGCGGAGTGCGCTGCTCTCAATCCCATGGAAAGGCACGCGACGAGAAGCGCCCTGGTGATTACCGTCCGGAGATCGACTTCCCCGTACGGTCGACCGTCATTCAATCTAGTCACCCTGGGGATGTTTGAACCGTTCATTTCATCTGTTCCTTCGAGTCGTGTTCCGGGAAAGGCCGTCAACCGCGGGAACGCAGGTAATTCGGTGCCTCACTCCCTGAAGGCGTAAAGCGATCGGTTTTCGGCTCACAGACGACGTGACCGAGGCACGGGGACGCGCCGGCGTCGCTATGCGGCACCTGGCCGCGGGGTGGCCGACGAGGCTTCCATGAACGACATCGAGTCCAAGATCGGCATCGCGATGGCCGCCCTTCTGGCCATGGCCGAGGCCCGCGGAGATGAGGCGCCGCTGACCCTGCCTAAGATCGTCGTGACCGCCAACCCTGCGGACCACGGTTACCAGACCTACAACGCCGCCGTTACGAAGATCGATATCCCGATCGTCGATCTACCAGTCTCCATCCAGGTCGTCCCCAGGGAGGTCCTAGCCGATCAGCAGGTGAATCCGGCTCGAGGACGCGCTCAAGAACGTCAGCGGTGTCTATCAAGCCTTCAACAATGGCTTCGGCGAGCCCGATTACGGCCTGCGCGGGTTCCGGCAGTTCGTCGTTTACGAGGACGGGTTCAGGGTGCCCGGCCTGGGCTCCCAGGAGACCGCGCACCTCGAGCGGGTCGAGGTGCTGAAGGGTCCGGCCGCCGCGCTTTACGGCCGCATCGAGCCGGGCGGGCTTATCCATCAGGTCACCAAGAGGCCGCGCGCCACGGCCTCATACGCCTTGCGGCAGCAGTTCGGGTCTTTTGATCTCTACCGGACCACGCTGGATGCGAGCGGCTCCCTCACAAAGGACGGCACGCTCCGCTATCGGCTGAACATCGCCCATGAAAACGCCGACTCATTCCGCGATTTTGTCGATCGGGAGGGTCTGTTCGTTTCCCCGGTCGTAACCTGGAACATCGGGGCTCATACACAGGCGAGCGTCGATTACCAGTACCGGTTTCGGGACAACGCCAGTGACCGGGGGATCCCGATCGTGAACGGTCGTCCGGCGCCGGTAGCTATCAGCCGTTACTATGAGGAGCCGGGGATCAGCGCGGTTGAAACCGAGACGCATCGCGCTGGTTTCCTATGGTCGCACGCGTTCGACGACCACTGGGTCTTGCGCCACCGCTTCAAGGCGGATCGGAATCGATTGGACGGGCAGAGGATTGAGCCAGGCGAGGTGATCGACGGGCGCATGCTGAGGCGGACGGCCAGGGAGAGGACGCAAGACACGGAGACCTATTTCACCACCCTGGACCTCACCGGGGAGTTTACCACCGGTGTATTCAAACACCGCGTGCTGACGGATCTCGATTACTACGACACGGAAACGGTATTGGGAGGCGGTGCCGACATCCCCTATGTCGCCATCGACCTCTTCGAGCCCGTCTACAGCGGCGTACGACCGCTGTTCCGGGCGGTACGCGAGTCCACGCGTCGGCAGGACTGGTTCGGCTTGTATTTTCAGGACCAGATCGATCTCCTGGAAAATCTCCATGTGCAGGGCGGCGGGCGCTACGACTGGGCCAGCAGCGAGGAGTCCCAATCGGCTACGGGCCCCGCCAAGAGGGTCGAAGACCGAGCCTTCAGCCCGCGCGTCGGGTTGATCTATCAGCCCACGTCATGGCTCGGACTTTACGGTAGTTACAGCGAATCCTTCGGCGCCTTTGCGCAACTCGGGCGTTCTCGTACCGGCGAGGCCTTCGGGCCCGAGACCGCGACCCAGTACGAGGCCGGTGTCAAGGCCGATCCGCTCGACGGCAACCTCACGGCGACCCTGGCCTTCTATCACCTCAGCAAGCAGGACATCCTGACGCCTGACCCGGTCGATCCCGACTTCTCGGTCCAGATCGGCGCGGCGCGTAGCCGCGGCATCGAGCTGGATGTGAGCGGTGAGCTCAGCCCCGCCCTCAAGCTCATCGCCTCGCTCGCCTACACGGACACCGAGATCACGAGCAGCAACCTCGGCGATGAGGGCAATCCCCTGGTGGCCGTACCGGAGTGGAGCGGGAGCTTGTGGGCCGTACACACCCGTCAGGAAGGGCCCCTCCGTGGGCTCAAGCTCGGGGCCGGGATCTTCGCCGAAGACGCACGGTCGGGAGACAACGCCGGGACCTTCGAGCTGCCCGGCTATGTGCGCGTGGATCTCCTGGCCGGTTATCCAATGGACCATCGGGACTACCCGGCTCACCGCCCAGCTCAATGTCGAGAACGCACTCGATCAAGAGTACTTCAAGAGCCCGATCCTTATCGGTGCCGTACCGGGCGCGCCGCGGACGTTCCTGGGCTCGATCCGTATCGAGTTCTGAGAGGTTGTGAGAAAACCGTCGCGAGATCCGAAGCGCAGTAGTTTTTTCCACAACCTCTGAGCGCGGGCCGCACGATCCAGCCCACAACGCCTGCCGCCGTTACCGGGCGTGAGCCCGTCTGGTCGCGTTTTACGCCTACTAGCAGTGAGGCAGTGGACGGATCGAGCCACCCTAGTCCACGGCTACTGCTTCGCGTCGGCCCCGTAAGGCGACTGAACCGCACTCTTGCGGGTCGCTGCGACTCGATTGCACAAATTAGCTTGAGACAGAGGTAACCCTGTATGAAACCCACTGGTGACCTGCGTCTTCTTCGTGATCGGCATCGGCTTGCTGGCCGGTCTGGACGTCGCACGCGGGCGCAGCGCCGCCCTAGACGAGTAAAGGCGGAGCATAATTCCGATGCGTGCGCAGCGAGGAGCCTGTCGGATTTAAGGCGGAACTTTTGATGTGCAAACCGATCGGATCGGCAATGGATTCAATGAGCGAGCGTGCATGAGCCACTTCCGTCAATGCGATCGTGACACACCCTACCTGCTGCCGCCGTCGGTCGATGAG
>JBOIEG010000652.1:0-2421 GCA_050740915.1 Gammaproteobacteria bacterium
GTACGTAAGATACGGATGGATGGCCGGGGGCCAGTTTTTTCTGGATTCCTGCTTCCGCAGGAATGACAATATAGGCACCGGATGGGTGGCCGAGTGGTTTAAGGCAGCAGTCTTGAAAACTGCCGACTGTAACAGGTCCTAGAGTTCGAATCTCTACGCCTCCGCCAAAATTTTTCATTAAAGCCCTGAATTTTCAGGGTTTTTTTGTTGTGCGCCAGGCATGGCGCGTTGCGCGCAAGCGCAACCAGCTTGGCTGTGGTGGCCTCGCTGGTGACTTGGAGGTGAAAGTCCTCTACACACCCGGCAAGGGGAAGTGTTAGCCAGAGGCAAGGGTGTCGCGGGCGACTGCGGATCTGAAGGAAGCCCGAGGCAAAATGCTGGCCTGACGAACAGGAAGCGGATTAGGCGGCGCAGCGGGGTAAGGCGGCAACACTCGTCGAAGCCCGATACTTGCACGGAACGCTGTGACGTAAATCCGACAGGCATAAGCAGGAAGGTCGCGCGAACTACCCTGGGAGATCTGCACGTTTGCCACTGTGCTACCGAACGCCGAGAGGCGACGGGATGAGCATGCAGAAGTCAGCCGAAGCCGTAGTAAGTGGCGAATAACTCCGTCACCAAGGGCTGAACAGGTTATACCGCCAGTAGGCGTTATTGTCTCGTTGAATACCGAAATGCAGAAATTTCTCCTCGAGAAACTGTCACTCCCAGTCCCGGACGGTATCCGAGGATGACGGCTGACAGCGCAAAGGTAGCGGCGGCGTCTGTGACGTGGACGAAAGCGGAGCCGGACACGCTGATGGAGCGGGTGCTTGCACCGGGCAACCTCAAGCGTGCGTATCAACGCGTGGTCAGTAACAAGGGGGCGCCGGGTGCCGATGGCATGACGGTCGCCGAATTGGCAGGCTACGTGAAGCAGTATTGGCCCACTCTCAAGGCCCGATTGCTGGCCGGTGAGTACCATCCCCAAGCAGTGCGCGCGGTCGAAATCCCTAAACCGCAAGGTGGAACAAGGCAACTGGGGATTCCCAGTGTCGTTGATCGCCTGATCCAGCAAGCCTTGCTGCAACAGCTCACGCCAATCTTTGACCCTCTGTTTTCGGACTTCAGCTACGGCTTTCGTCCGGGCAGAAGCGCTCATCAAGCCGTGGAAATGGGCCGTGCCCATGTGGCGGCGGGACACCGTTGGTGTGTGGAACTTGATCTTGAGAAGTTCTTTGACCGAGTCAACCACGACATCCTGATGGCTTGCGTGCAGCATCGTGTCGAAGACAAGCGGGTGCTCAGACTGATTCGCCGTTACCTCGAAGCCGGGGTAATGTCGAGCGGGATCGTCAGCCAGCGGCAAGAAGGGACGCCGCAAGGTGGCCCGCTCTCGCCGTTGCTGTCGAACATCCTGCTTGATGAACTTGACCGTGAACTGGAGCGCCGAGGCCATCGCTTCGTACGCTACGCCGACGATGCGAACATTTATGTGCGCAGTCCTCGTGCGGGCGTGCGGACGATGAACAGCGTTGAGCGCTTCCTGAATCAGCGTCTGCGACTGACGCTGAATCGGGGAAAGAGCCGAGTGGCAGGATCGTGGATCAGCAACTACCTCGGGTATGGAATGAGCTGGCATCAACAGCCGAGGCTTCGAATAGCCACCTTGAGCTTGCGGCGCTTGCGCGACCGGCTCAAGGAACTGCTGCGTGGTGCGCGGGGCCGCAAGATGGCATACGTCATCGAGCGGATAAACCCGGTGTTACGTGGTTGGGCAGGCTACTTCAAGCTCACCCAAGGCAAAAGAGCCTTGGAGACGGCCGATGGATGGGTGCGTCACAAGCTTCGCTGCATGCTGTGGCGGCAATGGAAGCAGCCCTCAACGAGGGCCCGCAACCTGATACGCCTGGGACTCGATGAAGCACGTGCCTGGAAGTCGTCAGTCAATGGTCGAGGCCCATGGTGGAACTCGGGGGCGCCACATATGAATCAGGCGCTGCCGAAGAAACTGTGGGACGGCCTTGGGCTGGTCTCGATACTGGATACGATAAACCGGCTTAGCCGTATAGCCTGAACCGCCGTATACGGAACCGTACGTACGGTGGTGTGAGAGGACGGCGGGTGTAAATCCGCCTCCTACTCGATTCTGTCGTTCGTCAGCCCATACTTTTGACGATGGATTTTGGTGGCTCACTCTGGAATTTTTCGATGAGCGAGCGTGATGTAGCCGGTCCTTATTGTTTTGGAAATGCCTGCCTGGGGAAGCTGAAGGGCGGGCGTTAAGTTGGCTTCTGCCTGCTACCCTTCATGCTGAAGGCTTGTAGGCGATTTGGTCCCATCGACTTTAAGCCCCAATGTTCAGCTTAGGGTGCAAGGGGTCGAGTGTTCGAATCACTCCGTCCCGACCAATTATTTATAGAAAATCCAATCACTTAGCGG
>JBOIEG010000653.1:0-2872 GCA_050740915.1 Gammaproteobacteria bacterium
GTAAAGAAAGGCGGACGGAGGTCTTCCACCGCAAAACCTATATTGAACCAGTAGACGTCTGTCGAGGGCGATTCTGCTTTGAGCCAAATCATCTTTTGGGTCGGTAAACAGTAATCTCACCATTCGACCTTGAGGTTCTTGTATTGTGCTCCAGTTTCCCGTAATTCTTTGGGCGGCACTGGCACCGGGAGTTAGAACAGGGCAGTTATGAGGAATGCTTCCATGGTGGCCTGATAAACGAGAATGACGTAGGAATCAAGAGCGATTTGCTTCCCCCGGATTTAGCGCGCCCCGTTGGGGCTTGGCTACTTGTCGTCTTTGCACCCCAGGTCTTGAGCGCCCTGGGCTAGTGCGCCTGTGATGTCGTTGTATCCGCAAGGTGTAAGTCCTTGCCGGGGGGCGTCTGGCTCCTCGTAGCTGACGGTAACTGCGTTTCTGCGAAGGAGGGTGGAGAGCAACCGGAGGCGAACGTCCAGTCCGTAGTACAGGTTGGCGCGAGTCAACCGCCGCAAACTCGATTCGGCCTGTTGCCGTGGCGAGCCTGCTAGCCAATGGCGAAGCCCAAGACGCATGGCCCGCGAGGGACGGCGCGCTGAAGAAGCGTGTCCGACGGTAAGCCCGATGTGCAAAACCCCAGACAGGGCATCGGGGCGGCAAGGGGTGGTTGGAGACGGAATGGACGGAAGGTGCGACGAAGGAAACAGGGAGACCTGTCCCTGCGAAGGCGTCGGCTCGTGAGAAAGGAGTCGTGGTGTTAGGCGAACCACACCCCAAATGGCCTGGCCCGCATGTTGCGTCGGACATGACGGGAGATACGAACGGACGACGCAACTCAAGAGACCGACCTGGGGCAGGAGTCAGAGCGTCCATAGTAGCGACGAAGCCGGGTAACGCCGGGGGAGCGAAGGGACGCAGGGAGGTGAATGCGGCATGAACCAACACGCGGACCCAACACCGGCCAGAGTGCCTCAAGCGGCAACCGTACCGTTTGCGGCTACCCCCGCCGGACAGCCTCCAACCGTTAGGGAATGGGCGAACCGTGTCGTGTGGAACAACCGCATGCTGACGGCACTCGAACAAGGAGTGCGCGGAGGGCGCTGGCACACGTTGATTGACAAGGTGTATCAGCCGAGCAACCTCTGGATGGCCAGCCTGCGCGTGCTGGGCAACCAGGGGGCGGCCGGAGTGGACCACCAGACCGTGACGCAATTCGGGGACAACGACCTCGAAGAAACGCAACGGCTGGCGGACGAACTGCGGACCGAGCAGTATCGGCCCCACGCGGTCAAACGCGTCTGGATTCCCAAGCCGGGCAGCACGGAAAAGCGGCCCCTGGGCATACCGGTCGTGCGCGATCGCGTGGTGCAAACAGCGTTGTTGCACGTGTTGGAACCGATCTTCGACGTGACGTTTGCCGAGCACAGCTACGGCTTTCGCCACGGCCGGGGCTGTCATCACGCCCTGGAACGGGTCGAAGCCTTGCTGAAGGAAGGCTACGTCTACGTCGTGGATGCGGACCTGAAAAGCTGCTTCGACACGATCCCCCAAGAGCGGCTCTTGGCCCGTGTGCGCGAGCGCGTTTCGGATAGCCGGGTGCTGCGGTTGTTGCAGAGGTTCCTGGAGCAGGGCGTGATGGACGGCCTGAACGAGTGGACCCCGGAGACGGGGACGCCGCAAGGAGCCGTCATCAGTCCGCTCTTGGCGAACATCTACCTCAATCCGCTGGATCACCTGCTGGCCGAGGCCGGTTTCGCCATGGTCCGTTACGCCGATGATTTTGTGATCTTGTGTCGAACACGCGAGGATGCGGATCGAGCCTTGACCGTGGTGCGGCGGTGGGTCGAGGACCATGGCCTGACGTTGCATCCGACCAAGACGAAGATCGTGGACGCACGGACCGAGGGTTTTGACTTTCTGGGCTACACCTTTCGGGGCGAGCTGCGGCTGCCCCGCAAGAAAAGCCTGGCCAAGTTCCAGGACACGATCCGGGCGAAGACGCGCCGCACCCACGGGCACTGCCTGAAGTGGATCATCAGGACGCTTAATCGCACGCTGCACGGATGGTTTGGATACTTTCGCCATTGTTACTGGACCGTGTTCCGAAACCTGGACGGTTGGATCCGCGGCCGCGTGCGAAGCATCCTTCGCCGGCGCGCGGGCCGGCGTGGCCGGGGCCGGGGCGCGGACCACCAACGTTGGCCCAATCGCTACTTCGCCGACCACGGGCTGTTTAGCCTGCTTACCGCCCAAGGCCGGCTCCGTCAGTCCCTGACGGGATAAACACCAAACGGAGAGCCGGATGCGGGAAATCCGCCCGTCCGGTTCGGAGGGAGGGGGGACCGAAGTCAATCGGCCCTCCCTACCCCTATGTGAGGTAGTTGCAAAAAACAGTTGCAATTCGGCGCTCCTATCGTCATAAATAGGGTGTGACTAATTCCCTGGCCATTTCTGAGGACCAAGGCCATGGTTCGCCGCATTTGCCGATCTTGGGTGGTGTTTGCTTTTCTCACGGCGGTTGCGCCCGCCCCGCTTTTTGGCCAAACGCCGGCCGACAACGCATACAAGGCCAAGGTGCTGGCCCTGAGTCAGCGCATCGACGCCTTGATCGGGGCCAAATGGAAGGAAGCGGATCTCAAGCCGGTTGAGGCCGCGGACCACGCCATCTTCTTTCGCCGCCTGCACCTCGATCTGGCCGGCCGCATTCCCAGTCTGATCGATTCGCGCGATTACGTCGATAACGACGACGCCGACAAGCGCTGGCAGTGGGTCGATCGGATGCTGGCCCATGAATCATATCCCAATCATTTTGCCGCGATCTGGCGGGCAACGATCCTAGGAACCGCCGGCCAGGCCCAGCAATTCGGCCTGGTGC
>JBOIEG010000654.1:0-1326 GCA_050740915.1 Gammaproteobacteria bacterium
TTCAAATAAAGCCCTGGATGCTTCGTCTGCCATGAGGGATACCGTTGCTTCAGTTGTGTTCCCGCTATTTTACCAGCTCCCTTCTCATCATTCCCCTGTCCCAGGAGGTTTTTTCACAGCCTCTCACTGGATCGTAAGGTCCACAGCGCCATTGGTGAGCAAGCTAGCAAGCAAGGCCTGCGCTACAAAGCCGACGCGCTGGACTACTAGCTGGACTCGATACTTATAGGGCCCAGGATACCATACCGGGCCCTAATGAAATGTTTGATCGTTCACCGAGGCTCGCGGTGAAAAGTCACCCGGTAAGACAACTCTAAAATTAGCTTGCCTTTTTGCTTGAGTGAGCGAGTTATTTATCCGAATACCGGCTGTGCTTATTATGAGCATTTCGAAAAATTCCATCCGTGGAATGCACGTTGGCCCCCATGTGCTTTCGGGAGTCCCATTTTAGTCCCGCCTTCGGCTGCCGCTCAACCGGGTGACTCCGGCGGCGATACCAATCACGCTCTGGCCCGCGGGTCCACCAGCGGATTGGTTACGGCCAGCCGGGAAAAACGGCCGAAATCGCGGTCGGCCGACCACAATTGGCGCACGCCATGTTGTAGGCACAGGGCGGCGATACGGGCGTCGTGTATCTGCGGCCCCGCGCTGCGAGCGGCATCGACTAGAGCACGCAGCTCCGCCCAGTGCAATTCCGTTTCCGCCAGCAGCACCAGCGAGGGCGCTTCCAGCCAAGCGTCGATTTGCTCAAGCACAAGTGGCAGCGGTGTCGGCGGGTCGTAGATGCGCGGATGTGTGGTAATGGACAGAAACTCATGCAGGCAGGGCCAGGGGATCGCCCAGGCTGCGCAGCAGCCATTGGCAAGGGATTCGATGCACCGGCGGGCACGCTCGTGGAACGGTGAGTCTTCCCGGTGGGCGTACACCAGCACATTGGTGTCTACAGCGATCATCCACCGTGCTCTTCATAAGCCAGCTCGCGGATTCGCTCCCATGAAGCGCCCCGCAGTTCCGGTTTGAGACCGTTGCCATTGAAGCTGGCCGGACGCAGACGAAACTCAGCGGTGCGCTTTTTCTCGGCGATGAGACGGCGCAAACCCAGCTCCACCAATGCCCGGACGGTAACGCCCTCGCGCGCGGCGAGCTTGCGTGCTTCATTCAACACCGGGTCAGATATTTCGATAGTCGTCTTCATATCAGGGTAAGAGCATTAAAAGTGACTACCCGAACAGTACCTTAGCACGATAGTTGTCGTCCCAACCGGCTTTGAGGCGTTTTTGTTTGATACCCTTCTTAAGTGTTTTTTCTTGTTTGAGAAGGTTGAGT
>JBOIEG010000655.1:0-1757 GCA_050740915.1 Gammaproteobacteria bacterium
CAACACGTACGTTATGGCTTTGGTGTTCAACCTAAGTCCGACAGGCTCCTAGGCGACATTCCACCCGCGCTTGTCTCACCGGCGCCGGTATCCCCTCTCGGCGGCTTATCGCCGCGAATATCGAAAAAGGGAGCGAGATCAAGCGGCGCGCTATCAATCTCTTGGCGCGGCGTGAACATACGCGTGCCGAGCTGCTCGATAAGCTCCAGGGCCACGGCAAGGCGGGCGTCGTCTGGGCCGGCATGCTCGATGAGCGTGCAGCGCAGGGCTTTCCGAGCGACGCGCGCTCCACTGAGAGTTATATCAGGCAGCGTGCCGAACCGAGTTACGGTCCTGTACGGATCTCTTAGGAGATCGAGCAACACGGGATCGAGCATAGCCTCATTGCCCGCGCCATCGTTAGCAAGGTCCCCGAATGGGATGAGCGCACGTTTCAGGCACGGGCGAAACGCGTCGGTCCCGAGCTGCCCATGGCTCCCCGAGAGCATGCTCGCCAGCCCCGCTTTCTCCACTACCGGGGCTTTACCGGGGAGCAGATCCGCCGCTCGCTGGGCAACGCCGATCGATGAAAGCGATGACACCGGTTGAAGAGCTGGCCAGCCAGGTCTCTCGAACAGGCCCTAACACCCGGAGGCAATGCTGTAGATTCGATAAGCAGGAGCTCTGACATCCGCCGCGCCTTCCTCCAGTTCTTTCGCGGACTAGGGCATACCGTCGTCCCCGGCAGCCCCTAGGTGCCGCAGAACGATCCGACGCTGTTGTTCGCCAATGCCGGTATGGTGCAGTTCAAGGATGTATTCCTCAGCCGCGACCGGCGTTATTCACGGATGACCAGGAAGCCACGGACATCCGGCTCAAGGACATGCGGAGCGACCCGGCGCGCTTTTCCCGTTGCGGCGAGAAGGACAACTTCTGGACCATGGGGCCACCGGGGAGCCCCGATTAGGCGGGCGATCGCTACGTCGAGGTCTGGAACGTCGAAGAACCGCCCAGGGGGTTAATGTTTTCCAAGATCGGGATCCATCCGTCGCCGCTAGGCTTTGAGCGACTCGATCACGGTCTGTCCCTGTTTGACGGTCAGTCGGTGGCCGCCAGACACACCGGTCATGCGCTTTACGTAGGCGTTCAGGGCTTGGTCTTCGGGGTGGCGCACGGCGCTGCGCGTGTAGAGTTCATTCCAGAGCTTACGGATGAGGCACTCTTGGCCGCGGTGAGCTCGCTGCGGGCGCCAACCGAGCCGGCGTAAATGCCACAGCACCTTGCCGCGGCCGCTGTTATCGAGTGTCTTTGCGCTATCGACGCCCACGATAGCATGGAGCATAGCACGATAGGCGTTATCGTCCATTCCCAGCCCTTTTTTGGCCAGGTGGATCTTGGCGAGATCGACAGCACGAGAGCCTTTGTTCATGGCGTCGAAACACAGGGATGATAAACCACTGCCGTCCAGCGCGGCCGCCTATGCGTGTGGCCCCACCCTTTGAGGGATGGTCGAGGGATGTTGATAATTTTCCAACAATAGCATATATAGGCTACTCATACGTAGGATCTTTAAACTTATTGAATTATAAGGGGAACTAACGAGGTTTCACTCGATCCCATAGAGCAATCAAGCACGATTGACTCTAGTCATAAAGGGGGACCGAGTGAAACAACGACAAGCTATCACGATGGTAGAGCGGATCAAGCGGGTGTTTTCGACTCAGGAGCTGAACGGAGTGGGCAAGGAGGTGGGCTATTGCCGGCGTGAGCGGGTGGTG
>JBOIEG010000656.1:0-3973 GCA_050740915.1 Gammaproteobacteria bacterium
GTACGGTCGCGGTCAGCCCGGGTGATATTGCCCGGTCGAACGACGCATTCCCCTACGAATTCATAGCCGAGCACCGCATTAAGGTGGGTCCATGCACGTTGACGTCGACCATCACGTTATCGAACCCCAGTACCATCATCCAACCTATCAACGTGGGTTGGCATCCATATCTGCACCGCGGCGGGGCCTGCCGGGTCTTCATCCCGGCTGATGGCCGGTGGGAGCTTGATTCCACAGCCGAGCCAATCCCCACAGGGCGGATTATCCCAGTGGGAGACCATGATGATTTCCGCAACGGGCGTTGGCTCGACATCAGGGATCATTGGGACGATATTTTTACTGACCTTCGCTATGAGACGGACGGGATAAGCTGTTGGGTTGAGGAGCAAACCCCTGTCACACTATCAGGGGGTGCTGAGGCGCTAGTTCGAGTTCGGCGCCGTGTATCGGGCGACAGCTTGAGCGTGCGCCATTTGCAGCTCTATACACCCGCTGAGCGGCCAGCCATCGCGCAGGAACCTCTCACAGCGCCGCCGGATGCGTTGAACCTCCTGCATAGGGGCCACGCACGTGCCGATGTGTGTGAACTCGAGCCAGGAGCTGTCGCGGAGTTCTCGATCACGCTTAGCATCGACATATTTTCATGATCATCCTGCTCACGGGGGCGGCTGGAGCTGGAAAAAGCACTGTCGGGGAGCGCTTGGCGAGGGTGCTAAACCTAGCCTTTTTCGATCTCCGCGGGTCGCACCATACAATACTCCGCTTGGGCGCTGTCTTCAAACCAAATACTTCCCCCGCGTCGATACCGGAGATCAGCCTCTCTCAGCGGTAGGCATAATGTCTAGGCCTTTGTTACGGGCGGTCGGCGACAGCCCCTGGCGGCAGGCATTCCGGCAGGTCAAGGCGCGCCACGCCGATCCGGTTGTCGGCCATCCCGGCCTCATTAAACCGCACGCGTGCGATGCCGATGCGCAAGTAATTGCCCCGCGCGACCAGCCGCGGGAAGAGGTAAAGCTGACCATCAGGGCCACGCGCGGCAGCTGGGTTTAGGACGCCTTCGGCCTCCAGCGGATTGCCCGGCTCCGGCTTCATCACCAACCCAAGGCGCTGCAACTGAAATCCAAGCATCGACTCACCTCACAAAGATCACGTTCGCTGAATACAATCCAAACAAGCGATGATTGCCTCGCTAACCCGCTTAGTCTCATTGGGATCTCTGACTTGGATAGAAACAACGCCTGCTTCCTTGGCCGGATAGTCGTTGCCACCCGGGAACAAAGCATCCCCTATAAAAATCATCTCTTTAATTGTAATGCCAAGGATGTCTCGGAGTTTTCTGATACCGTAGGCTTTGTCAATGCCGGGCTTTGTGACATCAACAGATGTCGTACCACCCAGTCGGACGGAAAACTCAGGGATAAAAGTGTCAAGGATTGCTTTGATCTTCTTCCGCTTGGCGAAATTCGGGTCCCATCTTTTCTTTTCTTCAATAGGGGCCTGCTGCCCTAATGCAGAGAATGTAATCTGACTTCCCCGGTCTTCAATCACTTCTCCCCAGTGCTTTCCTGACTTGAAGCCCGATACTCCAAGCGCCTTCTCCAGAGAACTGATGATTTTCTCTTTTTCGTTCTCGCTGAGATCTTCTGAATAGATCTTTTTCCAAGCTCCTTCATATCGGAAGAACTTTGTTCCACAGGTAGGGAGGAGAGATAGATTCTGCAGGCGTTGGTCATGGGGAAGATTGGAGAGCAGTTGTGTTTCGAACTGTGGCCAATCGCCTCCAGAAATGACGGCCACCTTGACGATGCTGAGAAGGTCACGCAGAAGTGCTGACATTTCGGCATCAAGAGACGCTTTGCTTTCGGCAAGCGTACCATCCAAGTCGAAAACAATTAGCTTTTTCATTGTTACTTATTCCGCATTGGCGAAACTTCTAACAAGCTCACTGCGCCCCGCGGCCGACAGACACACGCTCCGACCACGGCCGGCAAAAGCAGCACGTCGCCTTTACCGACGGCATAAATGGCGCCATTGTGCTCCAGTTGCCCATCGCCGTCGATGCATACCAGCACGCGCGGCGCGCCTGCCGCGCCGACAGTGAATAGCGATTCTCCGCGAAGTCGCTACAACCAGAAATGTTCACAATTAAAAAGTCGCTCGCGCAGCACTGGCGTCGTCGCTTCCACCACCGGCGCTACCGGACCGACCGCAACCTTGCGCGAAATCAAGGCAGGGAAGCGCCTGGTCGATGTGCCGTGCTCGCGGCTGGCCTGTCTTGGCGTTGACGCGGTTCCAGCCTTACAGGCGATACGTCATGTTGCTGTTTTGCTGCACCTCAAACACTACGACGCCGTCGCCGGGCCTTCGCGTAAAGCTGGCCAAATGGTCCGCTAGCGTCCGGTTCGCGAGCGCTCGCCGCAGATCGCACACAGATGTGGCCTGGCTTGTGGCTCACAGTGCGGTCGCCGAATACCAGTCCGTACCTCTCTTGGTTGACCTCGTCGCAGGCGCGCTCTTAATATAGCTAGCCAAAGCGTGTCATTGATTTTCAATATTATCTGATAAGCGGACACAGGAGGTACGCATGATCCGCAAAGCAATGCTCTCGTCACTGATCATCTACACGGCTCTGCTGGGAAGCCTCAACGCTTCCGCGGAGCAATGGAGTCCGCCTTCACCAGAAAAGCGCTGTCCGTCGCAATGGGGAGGGAACGACGAGCGCGGAGCGGCGAATCATATGAAGCCGCAGACGGTGCTGAAGGGGATCCGGCTCATCAAGGAAGGCAAGATGTATGAGCTCGGCCGGGTGCTCGAATCTGGCATGCCGAACTTCGGCACGCGTCGCTATGCCATCCACACGGCGCGCAGCTTCAATCCTCCGAGCGTAAACAAGCTTCTAGGCAACGAAGAGCTGGTGATCACCGAGTTGGGCCAGATCGGCACTCAGTTCGACGCGCTGCCGCACATTGCCATAGGCGATCTGCTGTACAACTGCATCAGGATGGATGACGTCGTTACGGGAAGCGGCTTTAAGAAGCTGGGTGTTGAGAAGTTGGGCGGCATCGTGACTCGGGGAGTGCTGCTCGACGTTGCCGCGGCGAAAGGCGTGGAGATGCTTGAAGCGAGCTATGAGATTACCGTTACCGATCTCAAGGAGGCGATGAAGCGGCAAGGCGTAACAATAGGCGCAGGGGACGCGGTACTGATCCATACCGGATGGGGCAAGCTTTGGATGAAGGACAACGCAAAATACAATGGCGGCGAGCCCGGCATCGGTATTCCGGCCGCGGAATGGCTGGCCAAGGCCAGTCCGATTCTGGTGGGCTCCGACAACATGGGCATCGAAGTACATCCGCATGCCAATAAGGATCTCCTCTTCCCGGTGCATCAGATCATGATCACCACTCGCGGCATTTTTCTTCTCGAGAATCTCGATCTCGAAGCGCTGGCCCGAGACGAGATCTCCGAGTTCGCATTCGTCGTCCTGCCGCTGAAAATCAAGGGCGGTACGGGTTCGACGGTAGCCCCGATCGCCATAAAGTAATCGCCGGCGCGGATTTGTTTCTTTAATGTCTAGCTGAGTTGGGCTCCGGTAAATTAAGAATCAGCGGGTCGAACAGCAATGAAAGATCAGCGCGATTGTCAAAGGGTTGCGCCATGCAGCCCTCAATCAGCATAAATGGGCGGTCCAAATGGCCGCTGCATTCCTCATCGACGCTGCAAGTGTGGTGGAGGCTTACTCAGTGAGGTCTGTCCTTGCGTGAACAAGGCAGATACCTGTCGAAGTCCCTCCACCCCAGCCCTTTTAGCTTGCGGTAAAAGGGCTGACAGGAACATACAAGGAACATGGCTCCTCAGCAAAATTTGTGGGCAGATTCGGACTCGGGTAGTGCGCCAAGTGTGTGATATAGAGCGATTTCTATTGTTCTGAAGCTGGAATAGCCGTAGGCTTTTCTGGTGGTCAGTTTTAGCT
>JBOIEG010000657.1:0-1152 GCA_050740915.1 Gammaproteobacteria bacterium
TGCGCGCCAAGATCGCGGCCATCGCAAAGGAGGTTGAGCATTCACTCGCCCAGCCGGTCGCGAAGGTTGTTTGCCTCCTTCAATATGGGAAAAGCGTACACCGTAGCGCCGAAAACATCGCAGCGGCACTTCATCCCGCTGTGGCCGCGGACTCGCAACTTGCGGCCGTGAGAGAGGCGCTTCGGCTGCTCGAAGCGGCCCACAAGGTCCGCTATGGAGACGACGGCTATCGGATCCCGACACCCACGGAGGACGATTGGGAGCGATCGCGCAACGGCATTAATCCCAATCCTGGCGATGCACATCGCCTTTATACCGAGGTGCTCTCAGGTTTCTGGCAGCCTCAACCGTCTCATACGCTGCTCGATACCAAGACCTTCAAAGCGGGACTCGCAATCCACGGGCGCGATGTCATCCAGGGAGACATGGTCTTCCACGTTCATCTCGCCGATGAGGGCAAGGCGTTTCAGAGCCTTGCGACGGAGCTGCGCGCGCGTAGCCAGCAGGAACGTAAGCAGGTGTTTTGGACTGTGGCGCTCACCGATGCTATAGACCGCGAGACCGTGGAGCTCTTCCGCTCGAAGGAAATGCTCGCACACAAGGAACGCGAGGCGAAAACAACCGACGAGACGGCCTTGATCGTCGAGGAAAAGTCTCGGCTGCGCCGGCACCAGGAAGAGCTGCGTCGCCTGCTCAAGTCCGCGTGTCTGTCCGGGAATGTGTACTTCCGCGGCAACGACCGCAGCGCCGGCGATCGAGCTGTTGATGTCGGCAAGAGCGTCTCAGAGACCCTCGGCTAAGCATTGCCTGAGGTTTTCGAGCGCTTCAAGGAAGTGGTTGCACGCTCGATCGAGGTGAAGAAGGGCCTCGACGCGCTACTCACAGCCGAGAACCTACGGGGACTTCCGGCGGTGTTCGGTGAGCTCGGGCTCTTGCGTGATGAGAAGGGTAAGACGGTTTTCCGCGTCGAGAGCGGTCCGCTCGCAGAGGTTTTGAGCCGCATCGAGGAGCGCGCGAACTACGGCGACACGGCGAGCGGGCGCCTTCTCACGGATGAGTTTGCCAAGGACCCATTCGGGTGGGACTTCGAGGCCGTGCGTTTGCTGGTGCTCTGCTTGCTGCGCGCGGGAAAGATTGAAGCAACGAGCAGGG
>JBOIEG010000658.1:0-5490 GCA_050740915.1 Gammaproteobacteria bacterium
AACATCCGCCATGACTTGAAGCGGATCAAACTCGCGCAATTGTTGAGCCCTACGGGGACTGTTTGGCAGCTGACTGAGCCCCCAACGGATGCACTCAAGCACTTAAAATCCCTGAAAATAAAGAATCCCCCACCGCTCCTTCAGATCGCTTAACCCTCTGCGTACGGGGGTGGTTTCGCCAACACCTCTAAGGCATTGACCCGTCTGACTAAATAACAATCATGTCCGTAGCAGCTGTCAAAGGCGGGTCATACGGATCTACGTACTCTGCATGTTCCGCGAAGTAGTCAGGTGCACCGCCATTCTTCGTGATAACTACCTAGGCTCCGTAAGATGCCGCTTCAAACGCCGCGAGACCTGTGCCTTCAAAAACACTCGGTAAGCAGAAAACTCGACAACCGGCGTACAGCCTGTGCAAGGTCACCTTGTCAAGGAAGTTGTATAGCCGAACGTTCCCAAACGTGTGCGCTAGTTGCTGCAGATGTCCTTCGCCGTCCCTACTGATCCGAATCCCGTGATCCTTGAGCGTCCGGTTAGGGCGGTGCCGGTGCATTAGGCGCCCTATATTTTATGGAGACCACCGCGATGACAAACGCAATGAACCTCATCAGCTCACCACAATGGGTACATAGTTCATAAGCTCTTGGGGTCAAACTTATCGCTTTGTGGATGCGGACTGAGCGAGGTGTAGGCTTCGAACGTCTGCCGAATAAACCTCTCGACGGTCAAATGTTCCCGGCCGCGCAAGAACGCCGCTTTTCTCATCGCATTCATGCGATTCGGGCCTCCGGCGAGATCGATCAGCTTGTCGGTTAGGTCGCGAAGGTCGTTGCCTCGGAAGAGTAACCCCGTGACACCGTCTTCGATCAGTTCAGGTGTTCCGCCCGTGGCAGACGCGAGCAACGGCACTCCATCCATCAGCGTTTCGCAAACCCACATGCTACAAGGTTCTGGGTCGATGCGGCATTGTAACCCGAGGTGGTAATTCTGGTGTCGCTGACGCAGATCGGAGCAAAACCCCATGAAGCGGATCGCTTCTTGAGCACCGGCGTGTTGAATCATCTCTTGGAGTTGATCAGCGTATTTGTTCCCTTCCGTGGATCCGCCATAGATGTCCAGCCGTACATCCAGACCAGCCCTTCTGGCAGCGATAACGGCCTGCACGGCCAGGTGCTGGCCCTTGCCCTCCGTCAATCGCCCTGCGATTAGACACCAAACAGGGCTGGCGGGTAATTGGTTCGGGCTGTCGTACACCCGGGCGGCGGCATTGTGAACCGTGTTCACCGTCACGCCGCAACCGCAGTAGTTGGCGGCAATAAAATCGCTGACTGGAAGGATCAGGTCCGCACCCCAGCGGGCGAGTTGATGATTGAGTCTCACACCCCACCCGAACAGGCGTCGAGGGTTCATATTGTTGTGGATGTGCCACACGACTCGGTAATCAAGTCTGCGCATGAAGCCGGCGATCATTTGCTGGGGCAGCCAATGGGTATGGATGATCTGTACGCCATAGCGCCCGAGTTGTTCGTCGATGCGACCAGCATGGCGCCAGCCTCGGGCTAGGGCGGTGGGCAGACGCATCAGGGTTGCCAGAGAACCACTCGCTCGGAAGTTAGCCAGTCCCTTCACCAGCTGGACCTCGTGGCCGTGCTGCCGAAGCCAATCCAGCATCGGGCCTTCGCCCAAGCACACGAATCGCAGCCCAGGCGCGCCCTGGGCGTAAAGCTTCAGCACCGTACCTACTCCGTACACTTCGTCGCCGTTGCAGAGCATAGCCACGTGCTGCGGGCCAAATCGTTCAGTACAAACTGTTCCGTGGACGCTCACATTTACTCGCCACGGACATACTATGATCGGCTTCTGATATCGGCTTCATAATGCATTCATTCGATTCCATCTCCCGTGGGGCTGTTTTTTGCGTCGCCGGGCGAATCTATGGGTGAGTCATGGTTCGGGAAGACCTGCAGGTTTATGATACAAGGCTGTTTGGATTGCACCCAGTCCAAATGCGATCTGGCTTTTAGGTATCATGTCGGTAGTCGCTGCTCTCATACCCTTTGGCGCTGTATCACCATACCGCTGGCAATCTCGTTACACCAACGGAAACCAACCGCGCTGACTCGCAAGCAGAAAGCCTTGGACAGTCGTGGGAAAGAACTGTCTTGCTAATCACCTGAGGTTCGTTTGCTCGTGCTGGAATGATCCCGTTCGGTTACTTGGACGCGGCGATGACGGTGCGATAAAGCCTTTTGATACTTTCCCATCAAGATGGCGGCCATGAATAGCGGGGTACTGCCAAGCAAACTACCTTCCTTTAGCGATAGCAAAAAATAATATATGAATATCGCAAATAGAATGGCTAATCGAGTTCTTTGTACCGGGTTGTATCGAACGAGAAAGAAACTACTTAATCCATTCTTAAGGCAGATCCAGACGATACCAACATAGATCAGAAAACCGAGTATCCCTTCTTCGGTCAGTATGTCCACAGGTACGACATGCGAATAAATCCTAAGAAGATCGGTGGATGCGGAACTGCCTAAGCCAAAAAAGATCGTGGCTGGGGTGGCGAACCAATGGTCAAAGATATGCGAGGAACGGCTCAATCGTGGGCCTGCTGCCTCGTCCAAGGCATCCTCAGTCCAACGATCCGAATCCGCCCAATACGCATCTAGACCCCAGAAGGTTGCGGCGACTAGGACAATAATAACGGATCCGAGGCTAGCGTATGCTTTGAACCCGTGAAGACGGAACGCAATTGGCCAGCATGCAAATATCACCATTATCGCTGCAAAGGTCTGTCCGCGCGATCCAGACCTTATCGCTAAAAACAAACCAAGGACCACGACACTCCATTTCAGGATATTAAGAAACCGAAGCTTAGGCCAAGACAAAAATGCTGCTATGATGGCTATTGTGCCGCCTAATGAGCCCGTTGCAAGAGGGTTGGCTTTGTACGTTACAACACTGCTAGGCAAGACAACGCTTCTGCCTTGCCATTCGACTGTAAACATGAGGAGGAAGGCCACGACTGTGCCGAGCACGAAAGTTGCAACAAACATCCACTCGAAGTCCGCCGTGCTAGAGCAAAGCAGGGGACACAAGAATACAATGGTTATAATATAAGGAGCCTGCCCCAAAAACGCGCTTAGACTGCGGGCGGGATTCGGAGCCCAGAGAGTGGATACGAGAGCGTAAAAAAACAGCGCAAACACGAGCATTCCAACTATCGGATATCCGCGCAGTATTGGGTGTCCTCCAAAGATCTTTCTTGCTAGTGCTAATACGACTACGGCTCCAATAAGTTTATTAATTAGAGGACGGCCGCTGCGTGTGGCGAAATATGCGTCCGACGCCTGAGCCCACTGCTCAAAACCAAACATACAAAAAGCGCCCGCTAACGCCGCAGCAGGCTGAATTAGGGTCGAAAGGCAGAGTGCCGCAACAATAGCGAACACTGCCGTCAAGACAAAATTTCCCCACTGATACTATGACCAGCTACTCTTGGACCGACGACATATTTGTCACGATTGCTTGCGTTCGTGCGAGTCAACTCCGGCAATTCCTTTAATTAACCTCTGCTTTTCGGGACACTCGTGCTGTCCAGATTCGATAGAGTTCTTAGTTTCCCGTACCGTGGATCACCATCGGTGAGATCGAAGTATTCCATCGATAGGTAATGCGATTAGTGACAAGATTATCCCTCCATCGTACGGAACCCTACATCCTAGATTATAATATATAAAAACACCAAATCCTGCTTCCGGCGGTTTGGTGGGTGGGTCCACGACGATACCGGAACCGATTACCAATCCACCTGCCATACCATGTGCCACCGATTCGCCACTGTGGTGCCGGACTCTCCCGCTAACTCGGGACCGATAATGTGCTCCAAAACGGACAAATTAGCTTGCTATCCACAGATACAGGAAATCGTGCTAATAAAACGCCTTAGCGACTGCGCGCTAATCACGGCAAATGACGGTTGCCGGTTGCGCGAGCTGTTACATCCCCGAAACGATGCCGTTGCGCTGCCCTACTCGCTCGCCGTGGCGTGTGTCGCACCAGGCAAACGCAGTTACGGGCACTTTTTGCGCCAGACCGAGGTTTATTTCGTCCTCACGGGCCACGGATCGATGCACATCGGGGAGGAGGTAGCGCCCATGGCGGTGGGTAATGCCATCGTCATTCCAGCCGGACAGACGCAGTGGATAGAGAATGCCGGTGATGAGACCCTGGAATTCATAGCCATCGTCAGCCCACCTTGGCGTGCGGAGGACGATATTCGCGAGGATTGAGCTCCTCGGCAGCGTTGATGGCCGTTCGCCTTTGCATCTGGAACAGGGTAAGAACATAGGCAAGGCAAGCGCGTAAGTATTCCCTCGCAAAACTTCTAAACGGCAAGCACGGTGATCGAAGGGGTATTGAGCTGCGTGTCACTGTGAAAGCCGCGGACCAATAGCACGAACTCCCCAGGTTGCGCTAGCTGAAGTTCATGCGCGATACGCCTCGCGATGTGGTTCGGATGGGTCCTGCCGACGTCTGCCGCGACCACCGGGATCACTCCCCACATCAGGTTCATCCGCCGTGCCACGGCCGTTCTGGAAGTAACCCCCACTACCGGTGCGGCGGGACGCCGCGAGCTGACCGTCACCGTAGACACGCCGCTCTGGGAGAGGACCACGATCGCCCTTACGTCAAGATCGAAGGCGAGATGGGCGGCCGCCTCGGCGACAGCGTCACCAAACGTCGTCGGGCCTTCGTGTCGGGTAATGACATCCGTGGTCCATGCAGGCCTGCGTAACCAGAAATGGAAGGCTTCCGTCTGTTTTGCGATCCGCGCCATCATCTCCACCGCTTCGACCGGATGCCTGCCGATTGCGGTTTCGCCGGACAGTGTCACCGCGTCGGCTCCCGCGGAGACCGCTTGCGAGACGTCTGATACCTCGGCACGGGTGGGGCGTGCATACTCGATCATCGACTCCAGCATCTGGGTGGCGATGATGACGGGACGGTTCTTGGAGCGCGCGCGAGCGATGAGCTGATTCTGCGCGATCGGTACTTGCTCGAGGTTGAGCTCGACTCCGAGATCACCGCGCGCCACCATGATCGCATCCGACAGCTCAAGGATCGCGCTCGCCTCCTCCAGGGCTTCTCGCTTCTCGATCTTGGCGATGATACCCGCGTCGGAACCGTGGCCGCGGATAAGATCACGCAGCACTTGAATATCGCCAGGATTTCGTACAAAGGTGTCCATCATTGAGCAGGATGCGATCGCCGACCGTGACATCTTTCGCCAGCTCCGGATACAGCGAGGGGATAAGCTTGGGACCTCCGAGCACGTTGCGCGTGGTCACGGTGACCTCTGAGAGTTTGTGAAAAAACCGTCGCGAGCGAAGGGAGGTCGCGTTCCGCCGGAGCGCAGGAACCGCAGTGTATATTGAAATACATGAGGATTCCGAGCACCGCCGGAACGCGAGATCCCGAGCG
>JBOIEG010000659.1:0-11742 GCA_050740915.1 Gammaproteobacteria bacterium
CGTGCCGGATTTAAAAGAGGCGATCGAGGAATTTAGGCAAGCCTGGAACCAAAATCCCAAGCCCTTCATCTGGACGGCCACCGTCGAGGACATCATCAAGAAGATCGAGCGGGCGCGGGTCAAGATAGAGCAGATCAAGCCCAGATCCACCCTGCCCCGAGGGAAAAAGAAGGCGGCTTAACTGTAAAGTTATTTAAGGGACACTACACTAGCTATCCGGCAACTCGATACCGTCTGCCTCGTGATAGAGGCGATGCGGCCGATCTTTGGCGATGGTTGGATCGCTTTCGATCGGTGTTCGGTAAAAATTACCGGTTTTCGTGTAAGCTTTGCGCTTTCGATCGCCCATGTCCGATTGTAACTGGAAAAACCCGGCTCGTTATGACCGGTGGCCGCTTATCGAAGTTGGTGCACTCATGTCCCACGCATTGATAGTCGATGACGACGTAGATTCCCTGGCCGGTCTGGCGGTATTGGTTCATCGCGAAGGATTCACCACCGATACGGCGGGCAGCTTGCGAGAAGCTCGCGAGAAGATGGCAAAACGACGCCCTGACGTCACTCTGCTCGATCTGGAGCTGCCCGATGGCAAGGGAATGGAGCTATTTCAGGACATCGAACCCGGCAGTAACACCACTGAAGTGGTGCTAATCACCGGCCATGCCAGCCTAGAGACGTCGGTCGAGGCGCTGCGGCTCGGTGCTACCGACTATCTGATCAAGCCTGTAGACGTCAAGCGATTAAAGAACATCTTATCGCGCGTCGCCCGTCCAAGCGACCTTAAGGAAGAGATCCGTAAGCTGCGAGGCGATCTGCGCAGCCTCGGCCACTTCGGCCCCTTGGTGGGGGCGTCCCCCGCGATGCAGAAGGTCTATGACCAAATCACTCGGGTAGGGCCGACACCGGCGACCGTCCTTATTATGGGGGAAAGCGGCACCGGCAAGGAGCTGGTAGCGCAGAGCGTACATGAGTTGAGCAGGCGCAGGAAAAAGGTGTTTTTACCGGTCAACTGCAGCGCTATCTCGCCGCAATTGATCGAGAGCGAGATCTTTGGTCACGAGAAGGGTAGCTTCACTGGAGCGACGCGGGAGCACAAAGGGTACTTTGAGCAGGCCAACGAGGGCACCCTATTCCTCGATGAGATCACCGAGATGCCGGCTGAGCTGCAAGCCAAACTGTTACGGGTGCTGGAGACCGGCAGGTTTATGCGCGTGGGAGCTAATGAATTCCTGGAAACCGACGTGCGCGTGGTCGCCGCGACCAATCGTATTCCCGAGGAAGCCGTATCTGAGGGCAAGCTGCGTGAAGACCTGTTCTACCGCCTCCAAGTCTTTCCGCTTTATGTGCCGCCGCTGAGGGAGCGAGTGGACGATATCGAGCCGCTCGCCAACCATTTCCTCGCCGAGATGAACCGCACCGAGTCCACGAATAAGACCCTTACGCGGCCGGCGCAGGCGCGGATTCACAGTTATCACTGGCCCGGCAATGTTCGTGAGCTAAAGAACACCCTCCATCGGGCGTTCATCATGGCGGACGACGTGATCGATGAGCACTGCCTGCCCCAGGAGCTCGGACCGGCTCAGCTAGGCCCCGCCAGTGGCGAGCACATCCGGGTGGGCATGAAGATCGAGGAGGCCGAGCGGCGTTTGATCCTCGCGACACTGGAGCACTGCGGTGGCAACAAAGAAAAAAGCGCAGAGATGCTCGGTGTGAGCGTGAAGACGCTGTACAACCGCCTGCGGGATTACGGGGCGCAATAGCCGGCTCGTGCTCCGCCCACTCGGGTCTTGCGGGGGTTGGTTGGCGCTCGGCGCGATTGCGATCTACGATGCGGCGGGGCAGAGAATGCATTGAACACGCATCTATGATCATGTTAGGTTTGTGCAGACACAACGGACCTTATAATCTGAGAGTTTGTGAAAAAACCGTCGCGAGCGAAGGGAGGTCGCGTTCCGCCGGAGCGCAGGAACCGCAGTGTATATTGAAATACAAGAGGATTCCGAGCACCGCCGGAACGCGAGATCCCGAGCGCAGTAGGTTTTTTCACAAACTCTGAGGAGTGAATGTATGAAAAGGTTTGTGGCATCGATGAGCGCCGTGATCCTCATCGCAGCAGTGGTCAGCTCATCGCTAAGCTCATCGACCGCAGCGGCTAGCCGTCCGGATGACCGTTATCTCGCGGGTTACGCGGCGGCCATTCTCGAAATGCGCTTTGGTATGACCCTTGGTGATCTGCCCGTCGAAAACGGGAAGCTTGCATTGGATCCGACTGATCTCGAGGGGCATAATGTCGGAGAGGTGCTGGCGTCGCTGGACACCATCGAGGGCTTGGAGGTGACAGTCGCCGAGGCGCTCACGGGCGGATCGGATACTCCAACACCTGCTGCAGAAACAACACTTCCGACAACCGCCGGTTGGCTTCCCAAGGCGGCGCTATTTGAACCCTTGATCGCAGATCCGCGTTGGCCGCATTTTTCCGGGACGGCGCAATTCTATCAAGATGACGATGAGCTCGGGACCGTCGGCGCGGCTGATGTTGGTGCCGCCTTGCCGCTCTACGGCTGGCGCAGCATGGGCGTCGATTGGCAAGTCGGGCTTCATGCCGGCGTGTTTTCGATATTTGACCTCAATGCAGACTCTTCGGATCTGGTGAATTCGGATTTTATAGCGGGAGTGCCGCTCGACGCGCGTTATGGGCCGGTGTCAGCCCAGTTCCGAATATTCCATCAAAGCTCGCATCTTGGCGATGAATTCCTGCTTCGAGTTCGAGACCAAATTAACCGCATCAACCTATCCTACGAAGCGGTAGACCTCAAGCTGTCTTTGAAACCCTTGGACTGGCTTCGAGTCTACGCGGGGGGCGGCGCGATCATCCGCAGCGAACCGGACTTGGATACATGGACGGCCCAGGGAGGCATAGAGATCACCGGCCCGGGTCCGATCTTTCACCATCTGCTCTACCCCGTGCTGGCGCTCGACGTGCAGTCCTCAGAGGAAGCGGATTGGACGGTTGACTATTCGGCGCGCGCCGGTCTTGAAGTGCGCAGTGAATGGCTGGGGTCGCGGCGCCTGCAGGTGTTGCTGGAGTACTACAATGGCAGCTCGCCAAACGGGCAGTTCTTTGAGCGCGGTATCGAATACTTTGGCCCAGGATTGCACTTTTATTTCTGATCATCCATGCGGTGACTTCTCCCGGGGCAAAACTCTAAGCAGTCTATGGGAATGACGCATGCCACTAACAGTCTCAACCGCCGCATGGGCCAGCCGGACCGGTATTCCTTCGTTTGCTTTTCGCCGCGGGCGATTGAAAAACTGGGGTTTGTCCACGCCGCAAGCGGCGAAGCGAACTATACCGCAGCGCCCAGCTCGGTAATTGTGGCAAGTGAAACCGGCAATTGTTACCGATGGATGCACTCTCACAAGCGCTGCACCTTCGCCGATGCCTACGATAAGTCGCGGATTTATCTACTCCCACCCGAGCTAATTCGCTGTGGCATGGGGGATGCACCGGTTACCTGGGACGACGCCTCCTCGAGTCTGTGCAGAGGGCTCCGTGAGGGCCGAGAAAAAGTCGCGAGGAGAGGAGAGTCGTCGAAACAAACCTATAATAGCGGAGGAAACCCCATGAAGACACTTCAAAGATACGCCCAATTAGTGATCGCCACCCTCGTTTTAGCCGGCTGCGCCGCCACGCCAACCCAGGAGAGCACCGGGGAGTATTTGGACGACACGACGATAACGACCAAGGTCAAAACGGCACTGTTGAATGACCCGCAGGTGAGCGGTCTCGCCATCAATGTCGAGACCTTCAAGGGCACCGTGCAGCTGAGTGGGTTTGTTAACTCCGAAGACGAGGGCCAGCGCGCCGCGGAGCTCGCGAGATCGGTCGACGGGGTGCAATCGGTGCGGAACGACATCCGCCTTAAATAGCCCCAACGGAAAGCCGACCTATGTACGTAAATCTGACTGCGCTTCTATCCATTTTAGCCGGTATTCTCATCCTGGTGCGGCCAGCCTTGCTCAACTACATCGTCGCCCTGTATCTCATTATCGTCGGCGTACTAGGCCTTCTTCCGCAGTTGTCGTGAAAAGGTAAAGGAGAGCACCCTTGCTAAAGCATATTGAACCGCTTCTGGCTCTTGTGGTCGGGATCTTGATCCTGATGCAACCCCATCTTTTGGGGGTCATCGTGGCTCTCTACTTGATCGGTATAGGCATCCTGGGGCTGGTGCGGAATGTGAGACCTTAGCTAAAAAAACCATCCGATCGGGAGAGAGGCCATGAACAAGTAGGCGCTATGAACGCTAACTTCGGCAAGTCATTGGGGATAGCTCTCATCAGCGGCAGCTTACTTCAAGGGGCCCTCGCGGACACCACCTATCGCACACCGCGTGCGGGCGAGGCCTACCAAACCGAGCTCTGGAGCAGGCGGGTCACGGCGCCGGCACGCGACCGTCGCCGTGTGACCGCGCTCGATCTGGGCGTGCAGTATATTCCGGACGGCCCCTCGAGCCCCGATATCCTGCCCTTCGGGGGAGCCCTGCTGGTGGAAGATACCGACGAGCAGGGCGAGGACGTGCTGCAACCGTTTGGGGCGGTCTTCGTATGGCGCAACCCGGAGCACGGCCGGCACCGCTTGCGCGGGGTTTTCTCCGGGCTCTATAACGACATCCGCTTTAACATCGCCCCTCGCTTCCTGGGCGGTGCCGAAGTGGTTTTCACTTTCGAGAACTTCAACGTGCCCTTCGCTCGCCCCGAATACGTGGAAGGCCAGCGCATCGAGGCAGTCGATCTGGAGTGGCAATACATACGCGGCGGGCTGGGCTTGGGCTATCGCACCGCGCTTGCCCCCGGACACCAGGACAACGCCCTAGAGATCACGCTCACTTACGAACCCGGCTTCATCTGGTTCGAACCTGATGATGACACGGCACGCGACTTTATCGAGCCCAGAGACACCTATGAGGGGCGGGCACACTTGCGGCTGCGCGCCGATGCCCTGGAACGCAACCTGATGGAGATCCCCCATTGGGGCTACACGGCCGGCACGGACTTCATCTATGGCCACCGCGCTAACTGGCGAGACTGGGGAGAGGCGGTGTTCGGTATCGCCGATGCCGAGGCAGAGCGGGACTACTTCGCCGCCAGCTTCTACGCCATGGCCGCGGGCGGTGTCCCTTTCCTCGACAGCGAACGCCACCGTCTAACGGCGAGCCTACACGCGGGGATCGGCCAGGATCTCGATCGCTTCTCCGCCTTCCGTTTATCCAGCAAACCGACTGCCGGGGAGTGGGAAGCCGTGTCGCGCCCGGATCTTCCGGGAGCGGTGTTCGATGAATTCTTCTCCCGCAGCTATGGCATTGCCGAGCTCCGCTACCGCTATGAGGCCCTGTTTTTCTTCTATCCTTATGTACGCGCCAACTGGGCCTGGATCGACCGCCCGCGCTTCCAAGAGAACGGCCGGGTTGGCAATCAGATGGATTCCTTGCCTTCCTTAGGTGCAGGGCTTATCAGCGGTGCCCCCTGGAGGTCGGCGGTCGAGCTGAGTTACGTCTACAACTTCGGGATCTTGCGGGATGAGGATGGGTACCCGGGATTCGGCGGTCACAGCATCCTGTTCCAATGGGCTAAAGAATTCTGAGAGCTTGTGAACAAATCGTCGCGTTCCGCCGGAGAACAGGACTGTATTCTCCGGGAGCGAAACGGGGCAAGGGTCCCTCTACCTTCATGGCTCGCTCGGGCGCTCGCTTGCAGAGCTGGGCAGCGGAAGCCTGACGGTGAAGGTAGCGCCCAGGCCCTCGCCCGGGCTCTCGGCATGCACGCTGCCGCCGTGCAGCTCCACCAGGCTGCGCACGATCGCAAGCCCAAGCCCAAGCCCCCCTTGCCTGCCGGAGCGTGAGTCCGAAGCTTGGCGATAGCGATCAAACACATAAGGCAGAAACGCCGGGTCGATCCCAGCGCCGGTATCTTTGACCGTGAGCTGCACCTGCGACCCGGCGCTGTCCTGAACGCGCTCGAGCCGGATCTCGACCGTGCCCGCTTTGGGCGTGAATTTGATGCTGTTGGAGAGCAGATTGACCATTACCTGCTGCAGGCGCCCGGGATCTGCGAGCACCAAGCCGAGGGCAGGGTCGCTGGTTACTTCGAGCGCAATGGATTTCGCCTCGGCCGAGGGACGCACGGTGCTGATCGCTTCCTCGACCACGCTCGCAAGCTCGACCGGGCGCTTTTCGATGGCGAGCGTTCCCTGAACGATGCGGGTGATATCCAAGAGGTCCTCGATCATCCGCACCTGCTGTTTCACACTGCGCTCGATGGCCGACACGGCCTTGGCCGCCAAGACCGTGTCGATGTTAAGCTGCTGCAGCACCGCTGCCCAAGAGATGATCGCGTTGAGCGGCCCGCGCAGCTCGTGCGAGATTATCGCCAGAAGCTCGTCCTTGGCGTGGTTGGCGGCCTCGGCCTGCCTCTGTGCTTCGCGCGCCAGCGCGAGCTGCACTCTTTCTTCTTCGTGCTGTTTGCTCGCGATCCCATAGCGAATGGCACGCTCCAGCAGCCTCGGGCAGAGCTCGAGCTCTTGCTTGGACAGATAATCCCAAGCCCCCAACTGCGCGGCCCGGAGGTCGAGCTCGCGGTCCCCCTGTCCCGTAAGCAGGATCGCCGGAACCGGATCCTCGAGCCGGCGCAGCTCGCGCAAGAAGTCGAGTCCGCTCTGTGCACCCAGACGGTAGTCGAGTAGGCAGAAGTCGTAGTGACCGCTCGCGATCCTGCCGAGCCCTTCGTCATAGCTCGCTGCCCAGTCCAACGCGTATTTTGTCTCGCCGATCTCGGCGAGGAGGTCGCATATGAGCAGGTGGTCGTCTTCATCGTCCTCGACCAGCAGCACCTTCACAGGGTCCATCTTGGGCGATCTCCCCGCGGCTAGGAGCCTGTCGAACTTAGGGAGCCGTAGCGAGGCGGGTAGGAAATCGAGGACAGATTTTCGATCATTTGAGGCGAATAGTGGTAACTACTTAACGAAAATGATCGGAAATAATAGACCGATTTCCCACCGCCGCAGTAGGTTCATCCTAAGTCCGACAGGCTCCTAGGAGGGCAGCTCCACAAACTCGATCCAGTACTGGCCCATCGCCTTCATCAGCTCGACCAGGGCTTCGAAAGTGACCGGCTTGATGATGAACGAGCTGGCGCCGAGGTCGTAGCTGCGATAGATATCCTCCTCCGCCTTCGAGGTGGTCAAGACGACTACCGGGATGCGCCTGAGATCCGGATCTGCCTTGATCTCTTGAAGCGCTTCGCGCCCGTCTTTCTTTGGCATGTTGAGGTCCAAGAGGATCAGCCGCGGGCGCGGTGCGCTCGAGGGCTCGGCGTAGCGGCTGCGCCGATAGAGATAATCCATGAGCTCCTCGCCGTCTTCGACAAACCGCAGCTGGTTGAGGACGCGGGCATCTCGCATCGCATCCTGGGTGAGCAGGCGGTCATCGGCGTCGTCATCGGCCATGAGGATCGTGATCGGTTGCGTTGTTCGGCTCATGAGATCTTGGCTCCTTCTTTTTCTGTTTCTTCAGAATGCCTAAGCGGCAGCGTGACCAAAAAAGTCGCTCCCTCGCCCAAGGTGCTGGTGGCCGTGATGCGCCCACCATGCTGCTCCACGATCTTGCGGCAGACCGCGAGCCCCATGCCGGTCCCCTCGTATTCCCCGCGCGCGTGCAGGCGTTGGAAAGGGGTAAATATCTTATCCAAGTACCGCTCGTCAATACCGATGCCGTTGTCTTGGACTGCGATCTGACAAGATCCATTGGCCGCGGTGTGCTCCGCCGGCGCCTCGCCGCCCTCGATAATCGCGCCGTGGACCCGGACTAAGGGCGGTTGCTCCGGGAGATGAAACTTGAGCGCATTGCTGATCAGGTTTTGCAGCAACTGGCGCATCTGCAAGGGATCCGCCTCGATGGCGGGCAGAGGGCCCACCTCTACCTGCCCGCCGGTCTCCTCGATGCGCGCCTCGAGATCGCCCACAACCTCCCGCGCGACTTCCTCGAGCGCCACCGGGACGAAGGGCTGCGCCTTGGTCGTCACCCGCGATAAGGTGAGGAGATCGTTGATCAGGGTCTGCATGCGCCGAGCGGCGTTTTGCATGCGCTCCAGATAATCGCGCCCCTGGTCCTCCAGCGTCTTTGCGTATTTGTCTTTGAGGCGACCGCCGAAGGCCTGGATCTTACGCAGCGGTTCTTGCAGATCGTGCGAGGCGACGAAGGCGAAGTCTTGAAGCTCGCGATTGCTGCGCTCGAGCTCCAAGGTGAGCGCCGTGAGGCTCTGCTCCGCCTGCCTGCGCTCGAAGACCTCGGCCGAGAGCGTCGCGTTGGCCTGGGCGATCTCCTCCGTGCGCTCCTCCACGCGGCGCTCCAGCGCGTCATGGGCGGCCTGTAAAGCGCTCGCGGCCCGCTCCCGCTCTCGCAGATCGCGCCGGGTGAGGTAATAGACGAGGCCGGCCAGGACCAGTGACAGCAGGGTCTCGATGGCTAGCCTCATGAGCGCCTCGTGCCCGCTTCTCCGCAATTCCTGGGTGTCGTGGCTCAAGTGCCCCCGCTCTTCGCTCTCCATCGCCTCGATGATGGCGCGCACCTGGTCCATCGCCTCCCGGCCTCCACCGGTCGTTGTCCATTGCCGTGCCGCCTCGAATCCCCGCTCCCGGCGCAAGGAAAGGCCTTTCTTCAATATCGCAAGCCGGACGGCGATGCGCTCCTCGAGGCGCGCCACCCGGCGCTGTTGCTCAGGATTGTCCGCCGTCAGTTGCTTCAAGTGCGCCAGGTGCTCTTCGAGGCGCGCGATGGCAGCCTCGTAGGGCTTGAGGTAAGCCGCCTCGCCGGTGAGCAAAAAACCCCGCTGCCCGGTCTCGGCATCCGTCATGGTGACCAGGGTATCCTTAAGCTCGGCGAGCACCTCGTGGGTATGCACGGCCCGGGCGCTCGCGTCGAGCAACGTTCGTGTGCCCCGGTAGGAGAGGACGGCATTGGCGAGCAAGAGCACGAGCAACACGCCGAAGGCGAGCACGAGTTTTTGTTCCGTTCGCAAGGGCATGGCGAGCAGTATACCCCAGCGGGCTCGCCGCCGTAGGACTGCGCGTACCGCTCTGGGACCTCGGGGCAGACGGGTAAGGTTTACTTAGACGCCGGTAAACCTTACCGCTTAGCCGGTCTTGGTGATCACCCCGCGGAGAGCAACAGAGTTACAAATCATAGACTAACTGGGTAGACCTGGGCATGGCATGGGCTTTGCCAAAGTCCTTAGTGAGGGGATAGGCAGGGATGGAGAACCAGAGGAGCACCGAGGGACGGTTGAGTTCAGCCTCCTTAACAACATAACGACAGGAGGATGCGCCTATGCCATTCTCGAATCATTTTTCGATGAGCCTGCTTGCGGTGCTCGTCATGCAGGGTTGCACCTCGCAAGCCGAGGTGGATCGCAGCGCCAAGACCAAAAAGCAGCCGGCTTTCGAGCAGCTTGGGAGGGCGTCTTGGTACGGGCCAGGATTCCACGGTAAGAGGACCGCGAACGGTGAGATCTATGACCAGAACAAACTCACGGCGGCCCACAGGAGCTTGCCCTTAGGGACCGAAGTGGAAGTCCCCCATGTTAAGAACGGCAAGTCGGTCGAGCTCAGGGTCAACGATCGCGGGCCCTATGTGGGGGGGCGGGTCATCGACCTCTCGCGTGCCGCCGCGATCGAGCTCGGGATAAAGGAGCAAGGCCTGGCCACGGTCAAGATCGAGGCCGATTCCCTAGCAAAACGGAGGGCGCCCGGCGCCAGTGCTAAAAGCGCGAAGAAGAGCGGGTAAAGGAACCCGAAATCGCCCGAACCCATACATAGCTGTGCCCAATACATTTAGGTACGGCAGAACCGAGAGGAGAGATCGATGTCGAAACAAGCCTATTGTGAGAAGCTCGAGGCGCAGCTTCGGGAATGGGACGCGAGGCTAGACCTCATCAAGGCCAAGGCGAAAGGATTACAGGCTGAGGGCAAAATCGAATATGAAAGTCAGATCCAAGCGCTGCAACACCAGCGACAGGAAGCCCTGGCCCGGCTTGAGGACCTGAGCAAGCGTAGCGAGCTCGCCTGGGAGGACCTCAAGGACGGGACCGAACGGGCGTGGGGCGAATTTGGAAAGGCCATGGAAAGCTTCACCTCCCGTTTCAAATAATATTGTTTTATGGGCGATCATCGCCACTGTGTCGCAGGCGTGGGCGCCTCTGGGCCAGTGAGATCGCGCCCACGTGCCGCTGCTCACATAGCGTTGCTGCGCGCGATCGACGCCGAAGAAGCGTGCCCGGATTAAGAAAAAATTCATTGCTTGAGGGCATCGCTCCGCTTCGCACGGGTTGAACATAGTCGAGCTTCGGTAGTCGGCGAAGTGCCGCTCGTGGTTTGGCTTAGCGGTTCCTAGCGGCGTGGCCGATCACCATGCGTTGCCTACGCGCTCCAAACTATACCGCTAGCGGCCGTTGCTGCCTTAATTCGATAAGCTTTAAGGTATCGCTTTGACATGGAGTGTGGATACCCAAGTCCTGGGTCGTCGTAGCATCCCTTCCCGTCGCAAGCGGACCGCTTCATTGTGTTTCCCCCGCGCAGTGGTCTTTAACGAAGCTCCTGCATCTCCATGACCTCACCGAGCGGAACGGCACAGGCCCAAGCAGGCTCCATGGGATCGAACCTCTCGGTTTCGTATCGTGCGCTCCCGTATCGCAGTGTGTGCACACGCACACCCAACATCTCCGCAGCTTCCTCCACCTCTAATCGTTTCCTCTCGTAGCTCTCTCCGAATGTGTAAATCTGTTCAGCTCTCATTTCTGTGCCCTCCTTCGGATTTTCGCGTGTAGGATATTTGCCCTGCTCAGGCCGGCTCTCCTGGGCAGTCACCCCGATCTTATTCTCGGTGCTTGGCAACCTGTATCAAGTTGCGTGCCAGAATCGGTGCGATGAGCGATCAACACAATGCGGTAGCCGGTTCACCGGAGTCGGGAGGGTTCACCGGGGAAGGCTATTCCCGGTTCAAGGTGCAAATTTTACCGAGGCAATGGTAATTCTTACCAATCCCGGTATTATGCTCGGTCTCGCGGGCGAATAGTTAACGCGATTGAAAAACAAGGCGTATCGACAGCGGAGGCGGTATGGCGCTGAAGTTGCGTAGCGGTTGTGTTAGTACGATCAGTAGAGGCATTCCAAGACGGCGTTGCGCCGAGATGCAGGTGAGTCCGGGTCTATCGGGTGCTATTGAGATGTGATTCATGCGGGTCCTATAGCCCGCCAAAGGTATCGAGGAGAATGAGATGAACAGCGGCTATACATGCTTGGCTTTTCTAATGATCGTGCTAGCGCTCGGGCTCGGTGCCTGTAAGGGCGAAGCGGAGCGTGCCGGCTGGCAGGTCTATGAGTCGGAAGCGGCGGGAGACAGTAGAGGGCCCCGGTGACAAGTAGGGCAGACGCGGTGAGGTTCTGAGGATAGGAGTGGCTGCGGCTCACCGCTGGTTTTTTGGCCCTTGACTAAGGACCGTCGCGCTTATCAAGCGCCTGATGCCTGCGGATGATGTGCAATGAAGTCTTGCAGAGGTTGCTCATGCTCCCTAGGAGCCTGTCGGACTTAAGGCGGAACTTTTGATGTGCAAACCGATCGGATCGGCAATGGATTCAATGAGCGAGCGTGCATGAGCCACTTCCGTCAATGCGATCGTGACACACCCTACCTG